>JBBRVL010000128.1:0-9444 GCA_038246925.1 Chloroflexia bacterium | reverse complement strand
GCGTGCAGAAGCACCTGTATGCTTTGTCCATGTTCACGAGCTTTAGCGCGTGCTCTACATAGAGCATCCTGCGCTCGGTCTGCACGTAGGGGCCGTAATCTCCCCCAATTTCGGGTCCTTCATCAGGAGAAAGACCCAGCCAGTTGAGGCTGTCGATTATTTCTCGCACAGAGTCGGGATTGTAGCGCGTCTGGTCTGTGTCTTCGATGCGCAAGATGAATTTGCCGCCATGCTTGTGTGCGAAGGCGCGGTTGAACAGTGCCATGTATGCTGTGCCTACGTGTGGGTCGCCCGTCGGAGATGGGGCGATACGTAAGCGAACTTCATTTGCCATCAATTTCTCCCTTGCCTTAGCTTAAACTCTCGGCCTAGAACTTCATCTTGAGATGTTTGCAGTAGTCCGCTATCTCTTGGGGTGGTAACGGCTCACCTTCATCGGTCTTCAGCATTGCGAAAATGCGTGGCCCGCGCATCTCGTGCGGAAGGTCGTGGGCTTTGGCGACGATGTGAACGTGGATATGATTGAAATGATCGGCCTCCGCGAAGCACATTGTGTATTCTTTCTGACAACCTGTCTCGGCGTGGAGCAGTTTAGCCACGGCCCCTTGCAAAACACCAAGCTCGGCGAACTCTTGCGCGCTCAACTCGTGGAGCGCTTCGGCGTGCCTCTTCAACACGAGTACCAGCCAACCCTTCATCCTCACCGGATAGGCATGCTCGACGTACCAGTACTCGCCTTCATGAATAGTCGGCCCAGGCGAGATTCTCCTTTCGCCCGTGATCGACATGCAGGAGTAACATTCCACTTGATAGACCCCTTACGTAGCGCCCGCTTGATTCCCTCTACTGTATATGAGAGCAGGCCACTACGACAAGGGTAGGAGGTATGATACAGGCCTCCCTCAAATGGTGTAAGTTATGGAAGTGGCGAAAAGAGAAGATGTAATAGTGTAGGGGCGGACCTATGTGTCCGCCCTGTACGTTAGCCGTGAAGCTCGTGGTCAGGAAACAGGGCGGACACATAGGTCCGCCCCTACATGTTCGGATTTCGCCACTCCACTAAGTTATGGTCGTTTCTGTTAATCGTCTCCCGCCAGCCAGTTGGCGACCACGCCCGGCATGTTGGCGGTCGGCCCCCGCCTGACTGTACATTCGGGAAGAGAATCGATGAAGGCCTGCCCATACCTCTTTGAGGAGATACGCCTGTCAAGGATCACCGCCACGCCCCTGTCGTTTGCGCTTCGTATCAGACGCCCGAATCCCTGCTTGAATCGGAGTATAGCGTTCGGCACCGAGTATTGCAGAAAAGAGTCCTCGAAGCCTTCCGCCCGCGCCGCGAAGACAGGATCGGTCGGCACGGCAAAGGGGAGTTTGGCGATAACAAGCAGCGAAAGAGCATCGCCCACCACGTCGATCCCTTCCCAGAACGAGGAAGTGCCGAGCAGCACTGTGCCTGGGTTGTTCTTAAAGCGTTCGAGTAATTGCTTCCGCGAGCCGTCGATGTTATGGCCGAGCACCATGATACCTTCGTCTTCAAGAGGACGTTGTATTGCCCTGTACGTGGAGCGGACTGCGCTGTGGGATGTGAAGAGCACCAGTGCCCGGCCTCTTGACGCCTTGCATAATTCCACCAGCGCCTGTTCGATATGCCTCTGGTAGCCGGGCGATCCAGGCTCGGGTACATCCGTCGGCAGGTAGAGCATAGCAGCTTTTGAGTAGTCGAACGGCGAGGATAATTGCAAATCCTTGCCTGTTTCCAGGGAGAGTCGTTCTCGAATATACGAAAAGTCGCTGTCGGTCGAAAGAGTAGCGGAGGTAAGAACGACAGTCTTCTTGGCTGAGAAGAGATAGCGGTCCAGCAACGGCCCAACGTGGAGTGGAGCGCACCTGAGCGCAACGTCACCACCCTTGACCTTCGCCTCCAGCCAGTAGACCGCCCCCTCGTCCGGGTTGGTGATGGCTGCGTTCGCGTTGGTACGCATCTTATGGAGGTCCGTGAAGACCGTTCGCAACTCAAGCAGCATCTCGAAGTAGGAGGGTGTGCCATCCTCGCCTGGACCTGTTGGGCTGTCCCACTCCGGCTCGCCCAGCATGGAACTAATGCGGATAAGACCGTCCTCTACTGTCTTGAGTTGCAGCCCCATATTGTCCCAGATCATCTCGACCTGGCCCCAGGCCGGGTGCCGCCGCACCTCGCCCGTTATACGCTGGCGTAAGTCGTACGCGTTTTGCTCGTCCTGATACACTTCCAGCACCGAGATGAGATTGCCGAATAGCTCGACTGTCGACTCCCTGGCTCGTTCCACGGCTGGCCTGATCCGACCAAGTGCCTCATCCACTGTAGATAGCACCTCACGTGTCAGCTTGCCTTTGCCTCGCCCACTAGACTTGCCGCTCTGTACCTTCGCAAGCTCTGCTGCCAGCGAACCGCGAAAGTTGGTGAGGAAGTCCTCCGAACGTCCATCTGCTGACGGGGCAATGCTGAGACGGTTTAGCAGTTTCATCACCATTGCCCGGTCCACCGTAAAACCGAGGGCGTCAGTCGCTTCGTCTTCCAGGTTGTGCGCCTCGTCGATTATGAGGTGGTTATATTCAGGCAGTATCCCACCACCCATAGCGAGGTCCGAAAGTAGCAGCGCATGGTTCACGACCAGGATGTTGGCCGCGTATGCCTGCCTGCGCGCCCTGTCGAAGAAACAGAGACCCTTTTGCCTTACGCGGCATTCGTAGAGCGGGCATCCTTCCTCGCTGACACAAATATTACCCCACATGTCATTTTCATCGTGCAATAGTAAGAGTTCGTTGCGGTCGCCACTGGTCGTCTCAGGCAGCCATATCAGTACTTTGACCATCACCCGCAACTGGTCTATCGAGGCAGCCTGGCCTCGCCTGAACGTATACCAGCGGCGCAGGCAGATGTAGTTGCGCTTGCCCTTCATCAGCGCCGACCTGAAAGGAGGTAGTTTTAGCTTGCCCTTGCTCGTGCCTCCCTTACTCTTCGGCTCGTCCTTCCCTTCAACTCCTGCCTTTCCCTCAAGCACTCTATGTAATAGCGGTAAGTCCTTCGTGAAAAGCTGGTCTTGAAGGTTTATAGTGCTGGTGGAGACTACTACGGTATCGCCCGTGCGTAGCGAGTACAAGATGGCGGGGAGCAGGTAGCCAACACTCTTACCCGTGCCCGTGCCCGCTTCGACTATCAGGTGGTGCCCCTTATTGAAGGCGCTCGCCACCGCCTGTGCCATCTCTACTTGCTGTGGTCGAAACTCATACTGGCGGAATGCCTGCGATATAGCGCCTCCCGGCTTGAGTATCTCCTCTATCTCGGTGTGGTCTACAGGATAACGGCCACTGAAACCGAGCGGCGCAGGTGTGATCTCCTTCTCGGAATCGGGCGCCTTGAGTATGCCAATATCAAGCTCTGCCTCCGACAGCCCTTTGGCGGCAAGCTGAGAGCGTATTGAGGAACCGAGGCCCGTCGTGAATGCGTTTCGGGCTTTCTCGTGCTCGACATCCTGGAAGAGGAGACGCAGCGGCCATGTGCTGCGTGCCGTGCTCCGGTTGATCTCGCTCAGGACTTCGAGGGGAATATCTTCGATGCGCTCGCGTAAAGCATTGAAGACGTGCATTGTTAGCTCAGCGTCGGCTAATGCGCGGTGTGTCTGTGCTTCCTGCTCTTTGACGCCTAGCTTTTCGGCCACCGAGCGCAGATTGTAGACTGCCGCCTCGGGGACAAGCAGTGTCGCCAGCTCAAATGTATCCCAGGCCACGTTCTTCAACCTGGCTCCGGCCTTCGTGAGCATCGCCAGGTCGAACTCAATTGATTGTCCGATGATAGGGGAGTCGCCGACAAAACGTGTAAGGTTGGGCATCACCTGGCTGATATGTGGGGCGCGCGCTACATCGGCCCAGCGCAGGCCCGTAAGTTGTGTAACTTTGTACGGGATTTGCTGCTGTGGGCGAACCAGGCTTTCCCAACGGTCAACAAGCTCTCCGTCGCGGAATTTGACGGCCCCGATCTCAAGAATCTCGTCCCGGTCCGGGTGCATGCCAGTGGCTTCCAGGTCGAGGGCTATATAAGTACGTGACATAGGCGTGAAAAGTATTCTGTACAGTGTAGCTAAAGGTGATTAGAGAGTCGCGGCGTGAGATCGGCGATTCGTGTCCAGCAGGGCAGACCGCACGAATATCGTTCAGTATCCCCGGTTCTTGTCGACCACGTTTCTCATCGGTTCGTTAGCCATATATCGGCACAGGTTATCTATGAAAAGTTTAGTGACTCGCTCGTCGTAATGCGGGTTTGAACCGGCAATGTGAGGAGTAACCAGCACATTCGGCAATTCCCAGAGTGGGCTACTTTCAGGCAGAGGCTCTTCAGTGAACACATCCAGTGCGGCGCCCTTTATCTTCCCTTCTCTCAGAGCATGAATCAATGCAGGTTCGTCTACGAGCGCGCCACGGCTGATGTTGACCAAGACAGCCGTTTCTTTCATCGAGTCCAACTGGGGCGCACTAATAATATTTTCGGTCTGCGTGGTGCGGGGTGCTGCCAGGACCACGTAGTCGGCCTCCGCAAGCACCTGGTTCAAATCGGCTGGTGGGTAGAAGCGCTCGACAGCCTCGAAGCCTGGTTGCTGTTCGGCAATAGATGCCCGCACCGAAGTAACCCTCATGCCTAGTGCCTGGCAGAGGGTCGCTGCTCGCCGCGCAATAGGCCCATAGCCAACAAAGCAGACCATCTTACCCTGGACTTCATCACCGCGATAGCTCTCCCACTTATGTGTTGCCTGGTTGCGCACGGCTGTGTTGATCCCTCGGCTGAAGTGCAGAATTGAGGCGAGGATATGCTCTGAGATCGGCACCTCATGTACTCCGCTTGCTGTAGTGAGAAGCAGGTCTGGTCGCTGCACGAACAGCCCTTCGCGCTGGTAGAAATCGGACCCCGCGCTCGCAAGCTGTATCCACTTCAGACGGGTGGCCGTGGCGAGCCAAGCTACCGGAAATCTGAAGGTGAAGAGGACTTCTGCTTCTGCAAACAGCGCGTCCAGCTCGTCGCCTTCCTTCTTATGCCAATCCTCGTCTCTGAAACCTCCATCTCCCTCAATATTTCGCGTGTAGACTTGCGACACGTCCAACCTGGGGGATACTTCTCGGATCAAATCGACGAATTGCTCACCGAGTGTAAAGTTGACGAGTACGTTGATTACACGCTCGGAAGAAGACGTGTCGTCTGCGCCGTTCGTATTCAAATCAGACCGTGATGTGAGGTTGTCGGCCACCAAGGGGACGTTTGCCTTTCTAGCGCCGAAGAGGTACGCGGGTCAATAAAGTTCTTACCCCGCCATCTACTCGCACGCCGCCTATTCTACACCAAGGCCGAAGGTGGCGCAAATGCCTGTGGAGTAGTAACTGGTCAGAATAGTAGTGGAGATAAGTTCACCGAGTTCATCGAGTTCACCGCAGAGGCACAGAGGCACAGAGATTAATGTGGTTGGTTGTTGTCTAGTTATCGTCCCTAATCCCTAATCCCTAATCCCTGATCCCTGGTAGATACGCACAACCCTAGATAAAATCCTCTGCGCCTCTGTGCCTCTGCGGTGAACTATCGGACTAGGCCTGGTCGAGGCAAGCAGGCGGATTGTCGGGTTGGATTTCGCACAGGAAGCGCCGCAAAGCTGAATTGAACTGGTCGGGTGTCTCCATCATTGGGAGGTGGCCTGATCCGCGCATCACCTCGGATTTAGCGCCCGGTATACCCTTGACCAGGCTGTTGACACTTCGCGTCGGCATGATCGCATCCTCTGTCCCCCGGATAACCAGTGTTGGCACGTCAATTTTGCCCAGCGAACGTGTCGAGCTTGGCCGGTTAGCCATGGCGGTCAACGCAGCTATGATGCCGTCGCTACTCTGCTCAAGCATAATCTCTTTCACCCGCTCGGCGAGACCGGGATCGCGTCCGATAGTCGCAGAGGCAAAGAGCTTGGCTCGCATGGCTATCACCGTTGCCAGCGCACCCATTTCGTGCACCTGAGCCGCCAGGTTTTGCCGCCCCTCTCTTGCTTTCTTGCTATCGGCCGCGGGCTTGGTAGTGACGAGCACCAGACCGGCAAGCATCTCGGGGTAGCGCCGGGCGAATGCCAGGGCGATGTAACCTGACATGGAGTGTCCCACTAACGCAATCTTTCCCAGGTTTAGCTCTGTAGCTGTATCCGCGACCGCTTCCGCATATTGATCCATTGTGGGGTTGAGGGTACGTGGGAAGGCAGGGCTTTTGCCGAAGCCCGGCAGATCGAGTGCGATAACACGGGCAACGTCGGACAGAGCGGACATCTGCTCGCCCCATATTCGGCGGTCAAACGGGAAACCGTGAAGAAAGAGGGCGGGGAAGCCTTCTCCTTTGGAGACATAGTTTAGCTTGCCGTCATACATTTACTCGCCCTCCTAGTCTGTTTGGCCCCGGCTCCCGGATGTTAGCAGAACATTTACAAAACATCTATTTGCCGATGTTCGGGAACCGAGTGCATTATTCCCCGCGCTCTTTCGCCGTGTACGTGTAAGGTAGATGCAACCAGTCATACGTGAACAATTCATCATCCTTGAAGAAACGCGGCACTTCTCGTGAGGCAGTATCGGCGCTATCTGAGGCATGTACCAGATTCGCCTGGATACTCATCCCCAGGTCACCACGGATCGTGCCGGGGTCGGCCTCGCGCGCCAGGGTGACTCCGCACAGCCGCCGGACAGTGTCTATAGCATCGACGCCTTCAAGGCAGACCGCCACTACAGGAGCCAACATCATAAACTTCTTGATGTCGCCAAAGAAGGGCAGGTGGTTCAGGTGAGAATAATGCTCGTCCAGTAGCGCGTCGGTCAGTTGCATCATCTTCATGCCGACCACCTTCAACCCCTTGCGCTCAAATCGAGCCGTTATCTCACCAAGCAGACCGCGCTGAACAGCGTCAGGCTTGAGCAGCACCAGTGTCCTCTCCATGTGGTTTTTCTCCTAGTCAAAGTATTACAGTCGGCGCGCATTATAGCACAGGGAGGGGTGGGAGGCCAGTGGTGAGCGATGAGTGGTGAGTGAGCAACGGTCACTCATTATTCGTGGCTAGGTCTCGTACTCAGGGAAGAACCAGTAGCGGGTGGGAGCTTGAATATTATCGAGGTGACTGCGCAAGGGATTGTAAAGGCTGGGGGCCGTGATGTAGAGGTGAAGATCGCCGACCGGCACGAAGCGCAATTCCTCCACCGTAGGGTCCTCCTTGCAGGTCAGTTCACCAGACAGAGGAACAACCGTGAAGGCGCAGGAGAGGAACAGGCGGCGGCTTAGAGCGCTTCGGGCCTCCGCCACGAACGCGAGGTTGACGGCCTGTACAGTGAGGCCTGTCTCTTCGAGGAACTCGCGAGCTAGAGCGTCCTCTATTCCTTCGCCATTTTCGGCTCGACCTCCGGGCAGCGTCCAAACGGGAGGACGGTCGCTGAACCACCTGTTGGCACTCAGTAGTACCCTTCCGTCCTCCACAAGGATACCCTGCGCGACCCGATATTCGCGCCAGATGTTGTCCTTTGGAACCTCGTCGTAGGCCATACGTAGTTGTTGCTTGTTAGTTGTCGGTAAGGGTCACTCAGAACTAAAAACCCGTTGATTTGATTTCGTCCAGTGAGAAGTGTTCCATGTGCCATTGGGCCGCTTCTCGAAACCGTTCGGCGTCGATGGCCTGGGGTGGTAACGATTGCGCATCGTAAAGAACGCGTGCTATGCTCACCTGAGTCTGCGCGTCGAAAACTAGCTTTCGTGACATGAGCAGCCTGTTTTCCTCGTCCACAAATATGATATATGTGCGGTCCTGTCGTGATAATTGCTCAAGCATATGCTGGCCGAGGCGGCAGGCATCACCTGTCGGGTGATCGGGATCATGCGGGTTGAGGAAAGTCTCGCCCACGTAAGGATTCTGCGGCTTATCTTGCAGCACAAGATACAGGGCTACGATTGGTCCAGGGTGGGTACGTGAAAGTATGAGGTGGAGTCGAGCGGGCACCTCGGTTGCGGTGGTAGCAACCCATTCCGCTCTGGGTGTGCGACTCAGAACCGCAGCCATTTTATTCCCACCCTCCCGCAAAAGCACGAGACGGGTAACAGGCTGGTGGCCGGGCGGGAGCAGTGAAACAAGTGCGGGTGGTAGAGACATTCCAACTTCGATGGGCGCGGGCGATACCCATGAGGGATATGCGAACGCATCATGCCAGCGCTGTCCATATGCAATCTGCTGACGGGCTTCATAGTGGTTAGGGTCGAGCTCGAGTACCTTGTTGAACTCTCGGAGCGCCACTTCAAAGCTGGCAGAATAACGTAACGCGACCGCATAATAGTAGCGATAAGCGACCGAGGTCGGGACAAGGAGTAAAGCCTCCTCGAAAGCGTAAGCGGCTGCGCGTGCCGCACTTGGGTCTACTAACGAGCCGGTTGAGGGTCTCATCGCCCCTCTTTCCATCTCAATCAGCCCCTGCTTGAAAAGTGCACGGGCGCGCTCCGACTTTGAAAGGAAGTCGGTCGGCTGGTAGGATGACTCGATATTCATATCGGTGACAGGCCCGCGTAGCACATTTGTCGATGGGACTGTTCCTGATCTTGCGTCGGATTCAGCCAACAGCCGTGTTTCCTGTCGTCCGTGACTCTTCTCCGGTTCAGCATCAGAAGAGTCTCTTTCACCCGTAGGATCATGTCCAATTGGAGGGGAACTCTCTGACGTGGTGGCTAGCTCTAACACAGAGTGCGTGTGAGGGCTGGAAACTGCGGCCATTCCAACCGCCGCTGAAGGGTTATGCTTCTCCACTGATGGCACTCTACTCATGCGGGTTTGATAACCACCGGGAGTCGCATAGCCGGATAGTCCAGCGGGAACAAATACCGGCGCCCTTTCCGGTACGACGAAGGTCTCGGCTATCCTGTCATGTAAACCCTGACGCCGCGGGTCGAGTGCCACCATGATAAAGCCCCAACCGCCGACCGCCGCAGAGAAGACGTAGCCGAGCATTCGGAGCATCACCTGTCCGACTCCCGGCATCCCTCCATCAGCTGCCACCACCTTTATAGACATGAGCCGCTTGCCAATTGTCTGGCCCCAGATGCTGAGTTGAACAAAATGATAAAGGAAAAGTAGAAGAATCCCAAGAGCCACGAAAATCCACGACTCGCCTAGCCAATCCAAGAAGTATGGAGAGCTTACCGTGGAGCTTTTCCACAAGAGACCCGCTACAGTGCCGACTTGAAACAATGACATGAAAAATAAGTCAATGAGGGCGGCGACCAGGCGAGTGCCGAATCCCGCATAGTACGGCCCATAACTGCTGGCGCCAGCAGTCGGAGGTGGATTGTTCCCGCTCCCCTGACCCGGTAGATCGACTCGGGTCAGCGGGTTAGTTACGAGAGGGCTATCACCTAATTGG
>JBBRVL010000127.1:0-9465 GCA_038246925.1 Chloroflexia bacterium | reverse complement strand
GCTTCCCCATCCTCAACAAGATAGACCTGAACATCGAGCAGGTCGAGGACGAGATATTCGAGGAGAAAGTACGCCACACAATCCAGGAAATATCCCTCATCAGGCGTGATATTATCTCATTCCGCCGCGTCATCAAACCGCTGATCCCGGTCATCGCCAGCCTTGAGCGCAAGACCCGTCCCGTCTTCGGTGAGGACATGGAAGAATACTTCGGCGACCTTGCCGACCACCTGAGCAAAATCTGGGACACCCTCGAAGACTTCAAAGAGGTCATCGAAGGCCTGAGCGACACCAGCAACTCCCTCACCTCCAGTCGCATCAACGAGATAATCAAGGTCCTCACCCTTATCTCCGTCATCCTCCTCCCCCTCACCCTCATCTCAGGCATCTTCGGCATGAACCTTCCACACTTCCTGGAGAACCAACCATACGCCTTTGAGATAATCATGGGCATAATGATCCTCGTAACCCTATCCATGCTCGCCGTCTTCAGATGGCGTAGGTGGATTTAGCGAGGAACTAATCTGTCCGAGCTAAGCCTAAGCCCCGAACACCGCAAGTAAATCGGACACGCACCAAACATCCTTTGTCATTTTGAATGGTGCATCCGGTAAGTTCTTGTCGGAACGAGAGACGGTTCGTAGGGGCGGTCCCCGTGCCCGCCCTCTCTCCTTCCCCCGATCTTCTCGGCGAGCCAATAGGACGGGCACGGGGACCCGCCCCTACGAATTTACATTTACTTACCGGATGCACCACTGAACGAAGTGAAGAATCTCGTTCCTCGTATACAAATTTACTCCTAAGCGCCAAACGTATCGTAAACTCCCCTCCTCATAATGATCCAATCAAGGCTCCCCGACAACACCCTCCTCCGCCAATCCGCCCTGGCGCTGATAGCCATCCTCCTCGGCATATTAGGCGGACTCGCAATCGTGGCTGCCAACCCCCTGCTGCCGTTCGTCGCCTTGCTCGGCCTGCTGGCTCTTCCTCTCCTCATCACCCGCCCGATGCTCGACCTGCTCCTGGTCGTCGCCACTATCACACTACTCCCCTTCGCTGCCTCACCCGTCCGGCTGGCGGTCCTCACACCCACCCTCCTCGAAATAGGCCTGCTCCTCCTCTACACAGCCTGGCTCCTGCGGCTCCTCCTCAACCCAGGCGAGGGCCTGCGCCGCACCCCAATCGACCTCTGGCTGCTCCTTTTCCTCGGCAGCACCCTCTTCGCCTTCGTGCTAGGCCTGGGCCGCGACGCCTCAACCGATGTCATCCACAACTACATGAAACTCCTCCTGGCAATCGGCATCTTCTTCGCCGCCACAAATATCATCCGCACGCCTCGCCACATCGAAACGGTCCTGCGCGCCGTCATCTGGTCAGGCTCAGCCGCCGCCGCGCTCGCCCTGCTCCTCTGGCGTTTACCCGACACTCTTGCAGAAAACCTCCTGACGCGCCTCAGCATCATAGGCTACCCCACCACGCGCGTCGTCCGCTACGTCGAAGAGAACCCCCTACTCGGCGAGCGCGCTATCGGCACCCAGGTCGATCCTAACTCTCTCGGCGGCCTGATGGTAATAATCGCGGCCCTCACCGGCGCGCAGCTCCTTTCCCGCAAACCACTCCTACCACGCTGGCTCCTCACGGTTATGTTCCTGGCCGAAGCCACAGCCATCCTGCTAACCCAATCCCGCTCCGCCATGTTCGGCCTCCTCGCCGCTGGAGTGTTCGTTGCCACCCTGCGCTACCGACACCTCTGGGCATGGGGCGTCGCGGGAGGAATCCTTATCGCCGTGCTTGGGGTCGGCAGTGGCTACCTTGCCCGCGTCGAAGCAGGACTCCGCTTCCAGGATGCGGCCAACGTCATGCGCCTCGCCGAGTACCGCAACGCCCTCGACATTATAGCCCGCTACCCGGCATTCGGCGTAGGCTTCGGCACCGCAGGCGAGCTAGACCTCACCACGGGTGTATCCAGCGTTTACCTCACCATAGCCGAGCGCGCAGGCTTGATAGCCCTCGCCCTCTTCAGCATTACTATAATAGTCTTCTTCAACCGCGCGCTCCCCGCCATCCGAGCCTCCCGCAAGCGCGTCCCTCCCCGAGGCGACCCTTCCGAACGAGAATGGTCCATCCTCGACTCGGTCCTCCTCGGCGGCGCGGCTTCCGTCCTCGGCGTCCTCATCGTGAACATCGTAGACCACTTCTACTTCAACATAGAGTTCCCCCACATGTCCGCCCTCCTCTGGCTCACCATAGCACTCACCCTTGCGTCTGCTCACATAACAGCCCAAACCAACCCACAAGATTGATCGTAGGGGCGGACCCAAGTGTCCGCCCTGTTCGCGGGCCGTGAAGAATTGGGGTCAAGAAAGAGGGCGGACCCAAGTGTCCGCCCCTACATATTGCCTGCATACAAAAGGACGGAGGCCATTCAGCCCCCGCCCTCTTCTTTCTCTAATCTCTACAGTTTCGTCTTGCGCTCGGTATCGCTGTAGACGGTGCCCGTCGTGCGGTTGGTGCCGAGCATGAGGTTGGCAAGCCTCGTGATGAGGAAGCCAAGCAGCACATAAACAACAATCGCCACCAGTGAGGCAGGCTCGAACACGGCTGTCTGCGTCGCGCCCGGATAGGTGAATCCACCAAACAGGCTGGCAAACGGCGCCACCATCCAGCCGGTCAGATTATAAATCAACTGCGCCAAACCAGCGCTCTCATTTGCTCCGGTAGCGAGCAGCACAAATCGTATAGCGATAAGCGCCACCATCAGGCCGATAATGAACCAGATCAGCCTGTTCACCCAATCTACCGACGCTGCCTTATCCGCCGCAGGATCGACCACTCGCTCGGCCACGTTGTGCGATACAACCCTGTCGCTCGGCGTCGACGTAGCGGTGGTAGTCTGTACGCTCGATTGGTTAGCCATCGGCGTTGCCAGCGGCGTTGCGACCACGCTCGTTTCGGTCTGGCTGACCGTCGTCTGCTCCGGCTGCCCGGCAACGACCGTCTCCTCTGACCTCATCACCTGTCTTGTATTATCATCGTTCACTTACGTCCTCCTTTCTCTCCCCCGGAGAGTTTCGCCCAGGCCACAGCCTGAACATAACATTCGACAATTCTAATCCTACCTCGAGTAACCGCAAAGCGGACCACCCGCCCCGGCTCTAATCAATCTAACGCAAAACCACTGCCGCTTGTTATGCGACCCCCAACCCGGGGCACCCGAAGTACATAGTCAGACACGTGAAACGAGAAACGTGAGCTATCAGCCGTCAGCTATTAACCCCTAATACCAAAAAACATTCCGTGTCCTTTGCGCCTCTGCGGTGAATAACAAACAATAATAATCTTGGCGGTTACTTGGCGCTCTTTGCGTCTTGGCGGTTCCGTACTCACGTTTCACGTTTCACGTTTCACACTCTCCAGCCGCAACCTGAATATCGGCTTATCATGCGCTTCCCAGTAGAGTTGGTATCGTGACTTGGCTTGAGGCTCGAACCCCGTGAGGTATTGCTCGGCGTGTATCTTACGAAAATAAGGGCTTTCTTCCACCAGCGCCAGCACATCCTCGAAGAACTCGACATTGTCGGTTACTATACTGAACAAACCCTTCGGCTCAAGCGCCTGGCTGAGTTGGCGCAGAAACTCCTCATTCAGTACCTTACGCTTGCGGTACTTCGGGCGTAGCAGAGGATCAGGGAAATGCATATATACAGCCCTTAGCGAGCCGGACGGCATTAGGGGGTACAGGTACTGGACGGGGGCCTTGATAAACTTGATATTCTCCAGAGAAAGCGTGCGCGCGTTCTCGATCCCGGCGAACAGTGATTTCAAGTTTATATCCAGCCCAACAAAGTTGACCCCTGGACTCTCGGTAGCCAGCCCGCACAGGAACTCACCTGTACCACATCCGATCTCAAGCTCCAACGGCTGATCATTCCCAAACAGCGCCTGGGAGGTCAGTAGAGGAAACTGCTCTATCGAACGATAAAGATCGCCTGTGCGCCAGTGGAGGAGGTACTTGGCGGCGGTAGGCTCTTCGGGGGGCGAAGCCTTCGTGTGCCGGTTGAGGAAAGTCTTGCGGGGCATGGCGGTCGTTTTACCCCTGGCTCAACAGGTAGCCGGAAGTGCGCCTAATAGCTTTCCAGCCAGGCGCGCTTGTCCTGGGCCTTGACCACCTGCAGGAGATTCACGACGTAGTGGACGGTAAGGGGGAGAAGGATACCGCCTGACCAGATAAACAACATGCTGAACCACAGTCCGACCACGCCTGTCATAAAGACACCCAGCGGCCCCTGTGGCGAGTGCATCAGCCCGAATATCGCGGCAAACCCTATCACCAGCACAGGCAGCGGCACGCTCGTGCTCAGCCCGCCGATAAGCAGCGACCGGAAAAGCAGTTCCTCCAACAGGACCGCCAGCCCCAGCGCGCTCGGCACAAGCACCCATTCCGCCCGCGTCTTAGGCATAATATTCAGCATCACGACCGGAGAGTAAATCTCCTTGCCAAATAACTTGATGGCTCCCAGCGTGGCCCCGTTGGCGGCAAACTGGGTAATCAACCCCAGCATGATGCCCAACCCAATGTCTCTCCAGCCGTTCTGGAAGCCCCACCCAAGCCGCTCTAATGGCGCGCCGCTCAACAACCCCAGCCCGACGCACAGCACCACCAGCATCCCCTTCACGATATTCTCGATAGGGGCCAGCAGCAGATTCTCGGTGACAGGCACGGAACGCAGCAGCCGCCCGCTCTGGTAAGTGGCCCAGGCGAGCGCGATGGTGAGTCCGAGTGATCCGAAGACAAAGATGGGATACATATACACTGTATTTAACGATATTAGGACAGATGTGTCAAGTCGATTTGCTCATCATTAGGCACAATTACTCCTGAGTAGTACCTATCTTCTGGTGAATCACATACTCGATCTGCCTCGCTGGCTTCCCGGCCAAACGAAGCCAGCCTCCTCCGAGAAGCCCTCGACGACCTCCTCAAGAAGTACAACGACCGGAAGTAACCCATACAGAAAAGCAAAAGAGACGCGACCGGGGGATCGCATCTCTTTTACTGCCTTAGAATCAGGCGGCGGGAGTCGGGTACTTGTAGAAGCCCAGATGATTACCGCTTGGGTCGGCGAAGACCGCCATCCAGCCCATTTCCCCGATAGCCATGCTCGGCAAGATCGTGCGGCCTCCAGCGGCTTCTACCCTCGCCAGGTCGGCATCAATATCCTCACTCCTCAGGTAAACGAGAGGCTTGCCAATCTGATAACCCTCGGCTGACCCATGCCCATCATACGGCCCCGGACTGGTAAAGCCACCACCCGGCCCGCCTTCAGCGTCAAACATCCAATAGTTGAACCCCTGGTCGTGGGTCAACTTCCAACCGAACACTTCCTCATAAAACTTGGCCGCAGCCTCAGGATTCTCGGCAGGCAACTCGACATGTACTATAGGGTGACCGGACATGGTAACGTTCTCCTCTTTAATATGGAACTTATGGTCAAGGCATCAGCGTAAGAGATGAATGCCAGACCATAATAGCACATATGTTCTAGCATGTCAACGGCCAATTGCACGATTCTAGGCCCGAAATCCACAATCTTCCAGCCAATGGAAGACAGAAAAACCATTCGTAGGGGCAGGCCCCCGTGCCTGCCCTCTCTCCCCACCCCAAACATCCCGGCAAACGAACAGGGCACCCACAGGAGGGTGCCCCTACGATTCTGCGTGCGTTAGGCCGTTAGCTTCTCCAACCTCTCCACATACCCTTCCAGCACATCAAAAGCCCTCTCCACAGGCTCAGGCGAGGTCATATCTACCCCTGCTATCTTCAACACCTCCAACGGGTAATTCGATCCCCCTGCGCTCAGGAACTGCTTGTACCTCTCGGCAGCCCCAGGCTCCCCGGCAAACACTCCCGCCGCCAGTGCATTCGCAGCCGCGATGCCCGTAGCATATTGGTAGACGTAGAAGTTGAGGTACATATGCGTCGAGAACTGCGCCCACGTGATCCCCACACGGGCTTCGTCTATCTCCATCTCAGGCCCGTAGCCCTCGCGGAACAGGTCGGCCAGCAGCTTTATCATCAAGTCGGCTGTCAGGGCTTCTCCCTTCTCCACTCTCGTATGTATATCAAGCTCGAAACGCGCAAGTATCGGCATCAGGAAGAAGTAGCGGTGGAAGTTATACATCGCCTCCTCGATCACCGCGATCTGAAACTGCGAATCAGAATTGTTCTTCAGCAGGTGCGATCTCACCATTGCCTGGTTGAAGTTGGAAGCAACCTCCGCCGCGAATATCCCGTATCTCGCGTACACCATCGGCTGGTGCTTGCGCGACAGGTAAGAGTGCATCGAATGACCTATCTCATGCGCCAACGTGCTCATCGACTCCAGATCGCCCACGTGGCTCATCAAAATGAAAGGGTTAGTTCCATACGCCCCGCTCGAATACGCTCCGCTCCGCTTCCCCTGGTTCGGGAAAACATCCACCCACCGCTCCTCCAGCATCCCCTTCCTCATCGGCCCGCAGTAGTCCTCCCCAAGCGGCGACATCCCCTCGCATATCATATCGACCGACTGCTCAAAGTCCACCTTCTGCTCTTCTTTAGCAATCGGCGCGAATATATCATAAGGGTGGAGCATATCCAGCCCCAGAGCCTTCCGCCGAGCCGACCAGTAGCGGTGCCACACCGGCAGCTTGCGTACCGACGTCTGGATCATATTGTCATACACCGCGCGCGGAATATGCGTCTGCGCCAAAGCAGCCTCAAGCGCCGATGGATAGTTGCGGGCGCGAGCATAAAAGACATCCCGCTTCACCCCGCCCGATATACAGCTCGCAAATGTGTTCTTGTGAGCAATAAAACCGTCCGCGTACTTCTCCCAACCCTCTTTCCGCACCCTTATATCCGGGTCGCGCAGGAGCGACGCCATCGTGCCCGCCGCCACCTCTATCGGCCCATCGTCCGTATCAACCGTCCCATACCTCAGGTCGGCGTCGGCCAGCAGAGCATGGGTCGTGCGCGGCGTGTCGATAACGTCAGCCGCAGCCGCAAGTACAGCCTCCACCTCAGGCGAGCGCACATGCTCGGCGCGCTTCCGCAACTGGTCAAAGTAGTGCCTATAGACCGCCAGATCGGGCTTCTCCTGCATAAACTGCTCGATCTTCTCCTGCGGGATCGACAGCAATTCCGGCTCGGAGAAAGATGTCGCGGCAAACGCGCGCGCCGCGATACCCCTCCCTCTATCCTTGAGCGCCGATGCCTCCTGGTTAGCAGTGTCACTGTCGCTGAGCATGTTCGAGTAGACAACCAGCTGCTGCACCCGCTTCATCGTCTCTTCCTGCGCCCGGAACCACTCAAGCATTTTCTGCGCCGAATCCCCCAGGTGCCCCTTGAACTTCTCAAGCTCCGGCAGCGCGCTCTCCACCCGCTCCCGGTCGGCCTGCCAGGCAGCGTCATCTGCGAAGATACCGGCCAGGTTCCATGTATATTTCTCTTCAACTTCACTACGTTTGGGCAGTGCGACGGGCATGATATTCGTTCCCTCCTGTGTAGATTGATTTTACTGTCAGTTATCTCTGTTTGAGCGTGTAATGTCAAGGAAGCGTGAAACGTGAGCTATCAGCCGTGAGCTATCAGCCATCAGCTAAGAAGGGCCACCGACCACTAACCCCTAATCCCTAATCCCAAAACACTCGCGTCCTCTGTGGTGAATAAAAACAATAAATAACTTGGCGGGTACTTGGCGCTCTTGGCGTCTTGGCGGTTTCGTAATCACGTTTCACCCAAAATTGACAACCCCCACCCCATCCGAGTAATCTACACCATACTAAACCCCCGGAGGCGACATGCCCGACCAACCAGAGACCACCCTACCCACAACCTTGAGCAACGTAGAAATCCAGAAAATCCTCCCCCACCGCTTCCCATTCCTCCTCGTAGACAAGATAATCGAGATCGACTGGGGCAAGCGCGCGGTCGGCATCAAGAACGTCACCGCCAACGAGCCTTTCTTTGTGGGCCACTTCCCCGGCTATCCCGTCATGCCCGGTGTCCTCATGATCGAAGCGATAGCCCAGGTAGGCGCGGTTGCCCTTCTCGGCCTTCCCGAAAACAAAGGTAAGCTCGCCTTCTTCGCGGGTGTCGATGAAGTCCGCTTCAAGCGCCAGGTCGTCCCAGGCGACACCCTTCGCATAGAAGTGACCCTCACCCGCGTGCGCGGCCCCATCGGTCAGGGTAACGGCGAAATCACCGTCGAAGGCCAGCTAGCCTGCAAAGGCTCTTTCATGTTCGCCCTCGGCAAAGCCGATCAGACAGGGAGTTAGGCTAAAATCATGAGAATCACAGATGCCATATATCGCTAGAATCTCCTGGAAAAAGGGCATTGACGAAACCTTTACCGATAAAAAGTACAGCAGGTCCCATACCTGGACATTCGACGGCGGTATCGAGCTACCGGCATCCGCCTCGCTCCATGTTGTGCCCCTTCCGATGTCCAATGAATCTGCGGTAGACCCGGAGGAAGCCTTTGTTGCTTCGCTATCGAGTTGTCATATGCTGTGGTTCCTGTCCCTTGCTGCAGACAGAAACTACATCGTGGAGAGCTATGAGGACAATGCCGAAGGGATACTGGGCAAGAACGAGGATGACAAGCTGGCAATGACCAGGGTTACCCTGAAACCTGAGATCACTTTCAGCAACAATCATTCTCCTTCACGAGACCAGATAGATGAGCTGCATCATCTAGCACACGAGAAATGCTTCATCGCAAACTCCGTAAAAACGAAAATAACTGTCGTTCCGACCTCAAAACTCGAGGTGAGCAAATAATGCGAGATTTAGCCATACGCCTGGAAAACCGCCCCGGAACTTTAGCTGAGATGGGAGAGGTTTTGGGGCGTGCGGGTGTGAGCGTCGAGGGCGGCGGGGCATTCCTCTTTGATGGTAAGGGCATCGCCCATTTTCTATTCGAAGACGCATCTGCTGCCCGCAAAGCCCTCGAAGCAAATGGAATAGAGGTACTCGAAGATCGAGAGGTTCTAGTTCAGAAACTCAATCAGGACCAACCCGGACAGCTAGGCAAAATCTCGCGTATGATGGCCGAAGCAGGCGTAAACATAGAGGTAATCTACAGCGACCACCAAAACCACCTTATACTTGTTGTAGATGATTTGGAGAAAGGTCAAGCGGTTTCTGAAACATGGAAGAGAGGCGCAAAAACATATCCAAACTGGAAATGACCTTAGGACGTTTCTCACTATGCAGAATACTTCATCAAACCAATCACGTGAAGATTTGATACTTGACAAGTACGGCCCTACAGGATGGATGAAACCAGGTGGCGAATTGTATCTTCGTCACCCGGAAGCGCTGCGCTTTATCGAAGATTGCATTGTGTTAAATCTCGTGATTCTTGGTATGGATTTCTATATTGAGAAAGAGGGTGGCATCGCGCAAATCACTCAGGTATC
>JBBRVL010000126.1:0-9541 GCA_038246925.1 Chloroflexia bacterium | reverse complement strand
TTGATGCCTCTCAGCTTCCCGACAACAGCTACTGGACGATTACCTTCCCACCGATACGCGGGGTGCGCGGCCACAACTTCTACTTCTATTTTGATGCCCCGCAAGCCAAACCAGGCAGGGCCGCGACCCTCTGGTACAACGAAGCAGACGCTTATCCTGCTGGCAATCGCATAGCTCGCTCGCAGCCCGTGTCCGGTGATATAACCTTCCGTACGCTGACCGCCATAAATCCCGATCAACCCAGATTCGAGCGTGTAGTAGACGGCGGGTACACCAGTGCAAGCGTGTTCAAAAACGACCTTGTGCTGCCTAGGGCGTGGCTGGCACATCGCGTTGAGGTCGAGCCTGACCCCGACAAGCTGATAGGGCGACTGTACGATCCGACATTCGATATGGAGGACACAGTTCTTCTGTCAAGCCCGCTTCCCGCTTCGCAGGCCCTCTTGGGTATCCCGCCATCCGAGATGGATAGCGTAAAAGTAACAGACTATAAGCCCGAAGATGTAGAAGTAAAGACCACCAGCAGAGAGGCAGCCCTTCTAATTCTGAGCGATCTCGCGTTCCCCGGCTGGGAAGCAGAGATAGATGGGCGGCGGGCTTCGATGCTCACAGCCAACCACGCCCTCAGAGCGTTATACCTGCCTGCGGGAGAGCATACTGTGAGGTTCGTTTACAGGCCGTTGTCGTTTACGCTGGGCACTGCGCTGTCGCTTATCGCTCTCGCGGTGATCGGGTTGCTGGGGTGGGCATCTTTTGGGAAGGGAACAGTCCAAAAATAGGTGTAAAACTATACCTTCATCGTCTGCCACTTGCCGCCCCTGAAGCGCCTGTACATCAAGACGGCCCGCAGAGTCGACTCGACAATGAGAGCGCCGTAGATACCCGGTAGCCCAAGCCCGAAGCCGGGCATACAAATGCTCGTAAAGGGTATACAGACGACGTTCAGCCCCAGGAAGGCCCCGGTCGGCAGCCTGACCAGCCAAACTGCGACTGTTGTGACGACCATCGGGAAACGCACGTCGCCCGCGCCTCGCAATGAGCCTGCCAGCACGAACGCCAGGGCAAGCGGCGGCTGGCTGAACGCGATCACTTTCATCGCATCGCTGCCAAGCCTCAGCAGCTCGGGGTCATCGGTAAAAATACGCAGGATAGTCTCCCCGTAGAAGAAGAAAACCACGCCCATTATGCTCATCCAGATAAGCGCCGAGCGCGTGGCAAGCTGCGATCCGAGTCTGGCTCTTTCAGGCTGTCGCGCGCCGAGACTCTGCCCCACGAGAGTAGTAGCCGCCATCGAGAAGCCGAAGCCTGGCATCTGCGACAAGAACACGGCATTCAATGCCAGGCGAGAAGTTGCAAATATCACCTCGCCCATGCCTATCACCAGGAAGCTGTAGACAAGGATGCCCATCGACATCAGCATTTGCTCGAGCGCGGCGGGCACGCCCACCCTGAGGATGCGGGTGATAAGGCTGAGGTTTGGCCACCACGAGCCGCCGCGCCAGAACTGGAGAGACGACCCCGGCAGCAGAAAGAAACTCAACAGGATTATCGACCCTATCGCACGAGCCGCTACCGACGCCCACGCCGAGCCTGCCACTCCCATCTCAGGTATCCAACTTAGTCCAGGTATAGCAATCTGCATATGCTGCCCGAAGATCGAGAAAATGCCGCTGAGCCAACCGCTCAGGATACCGCTTGCCTTCTCGCCGCCGAATACAAGCTCCACCGCCAGCACAGCGTTTATGATGTTGATGAAGCCGGTAACGTACATCGGGGTCTTGGTGTCGCCCGCGCCCCTGAGCGCCGCCCCCGCAACGAACATGATGATTATGAATATGGCGTAAAAGAGAGTTATGCTGAGGTAGGTCGAGCCTTCTCTAGCCGCCGCGCTTGTGAGGCCGAGCATACTCATCAACTCGTGCGAGAAGAAGCCGACCGGCACCAGCATCAGACCAACCACCGCGGCCAGCATCAACGATTGTTTGAGGACCGCATTCCCACGCTCAGGCTGCCCCGCGCCTGTGAAGCGCGCGATAAGCACGGTCGTACCCATGCTGACCGCGATAAGTCCGGTAGTGAGCACCCAGATAAGTTGCTGGGAAGCGCCCACACCTGAGAGTGCGGCTGTCCCCAGACGCGCCACGATTGCGGTGTCCACGATGCCGAGAAGGGTCTGAAGGGCATTTTCGGCAATGGCGGGCCAGGCTAGCCTGAAGACCTTGCGGCCCACCTCTTTACGCGCCTCAGGGGTGAGCTCTTCCCCGATTTGCTCCTCGCCCTCTATCACCGCTTCAGCCTGGGCCGCAGGCTCAATAGAGAAGCCGCCCATCATGGCGGTGTCGGTCGCCTCGGCTACCTGCTGCGCTGCTTCGTCGGCGGCTGCTTCGTCTGAGATGTGTCCGTTATCTTTAGGCTTGACCGGCGCGGCGGGTGCGCTATTGGGGCTACGTTTCAAGTCTGGGTTGCTCTTTCAGGGATCAGGGGTTAGGGATTAGGGATTAGTAACTGATAGCTGATAGCTCATGTTTCACTCTTTACGTTTCTAACCCCTAATCCCCAATCCCTGATCCCTCGTTTCTAACCCCTAATCCCCAATCCCTAATCCCTCGTTACTAACACGCTGGACAGAGTTGTCCTCTCTACCGTCTGCTGGTTGGGCTGCGGGGCTTTTAGCTCTTTTACCGTGGCGGTGCCAGCGGAGATTTCATCCGGCCCAAGTACTATAGCAAACGGTATACCCAGGTGGTCGGCATAAGCGAACTGCTTGCCGAGTTTGTCGCCGGGATTGAGGTAGACTTCGCACGGGATGCCCTCCGCCCGCAGTTGGGAGGCAAGGCCGAGGGAAGCTCCTGTGCTCTGGAGTGTCGAATCGAACACCGTGATGAGTGCGCGGCTAGGCGTCGAGCGTGGGGTGATCATGTTGAGGTCTATCATCACGTCAACGATGCGCTCCATGCCGAACGATGCGCCCGTGGTCGGCAGGTTGCGACCTGAGAAGAGGGACATTAGCTCATCGTACCGACCGCCGCCCCCCAGCGAGCCTATCTTCGGCTCATCAACCACTATCTCATAGACAGGCCCGGTGTAATAATCCAGTCCTCTTGCCAGGGCTATATCGACCCTGAAGCGGTCGAGGTCGCCGCCCATACCGCCGAGCGCATCAACTATCTGGCTTAGCTCCTGGATGCCCTCTGTAGCCTGTGGGTCGTCCTTGAGTGGGCCGGAAAGCTCAGCGAGGAGCGCCACGTTGTCGTTGAACGTGTGCACATCCTTGCCTGTGAGGAAGAGATCAAGCGCACGTCCGGCAACATTATCTTCTATGCCGTTACGCACCATCTCGGCCCGCACCGCCTCCGGGCTGAGCTTATCGAGCTTGTCAACCGCCCGGAAGATAGTGCCTGCCTGCTCCGAAGGCACGCCCGCGCTTCGTGCCAGACCTGCCAGCAGCTTGCGGTTGTTGATCAGCACCCTGTATCCCGTGAACCCAAGCTTCTGCATCGCTTCGCCGTAGATGGAGAGGATTTCGGCATCGGCCACCATCGAGGCCGTGCCTACGATGTCGATGTCACACTGGTAGAACTCACGGTAGCGCCCGTACTGCGGGTTCTCGCCGCGCCACACAGGTCCTATCTGGTAACGCTTCCAGGGAAGTTGGATCTCGTTGAGATGCATCGCCACCACACGCGCCAGTGGTACAGTGAAGTCATAGCGCATGCCGACCTTGCGCCCGCCCTGATCTTCGAACTTGTAGATAAGCCTCTCGGCTTCACCGTACTTCCCTTCCAGGGTAGCAGCATATTCGAGCGAAGGCGTCTCAAGAGGAGCAAAGCCGTGCATCTCGAAAATACCCCTGAGCGTGTTCATAACATGCTGACGCACGAACATGGCCTCAGGCATGAGGTCGCGAAAGCCTTTTAACCTTTGTGGCTCTAGCTTGGTTGGTTTACTTTTCTGCTCGGCATCGTCGGGCATAGTCTTTTCCTCTGAACTCCTATATCAAATTGGGATTTGGTCGCCAATCTTTCTCCCAAACCCCGACTTGATATATCGTCGATAACAAGTTTCGCAAATCCACTCCCCTTCAGATAAATATCCAATTGATTCGTCGCCTTCAAGAGCGGATATACGTTGCCAGCAAAAAGCGCAATGCTCATGATTCCAGCCAGTGGGGATTACTGAGTCCGAGCCTTTTGTATTCTCATTTGCTACAAATGGGCGAAGTAGGCGATTGCCATCTGTCAGCACAGTTTCTACAGCATCTGTTGCCACGAAGGTCTGCCTTTTCCATGATCTGTTTATGTCCTGAGCAAGTGCAAGCTGATCTGGACTCCACCATCTTCTAAACACGTAAGTTTCCCCGATAGTTGGACGTGGTGCATCCACACCTCTACTGTAGGAATGAAATATGATTATGCTATCGGCTTGGTCTACCACTCTGTGCAGTTCTATCAATACCTGGTCACTCCCCGTAACAGGGTGGAGTGAAGAAGGCACTAATGGAGGGTGAATTACACCATCTATGCTGAGTGTCACTGAAAGTGTATCTCCCATCTCCTCCACCGCAAGGACTATGGCTACTGGTTCTTGATACATCTAATTACCTCTGTGTTAGGTTAGTGCTCTAATTACCAGTATCGACAATCACTAAGAATGGTAAACGCAGTCTGTAGGAGTCGGGTACAAGGGATTGAAACGCTTCCAACGCTCTTTGAGACGTTGTTGGGTTATTCGCGCTTTCTTTGCATCCAGGCTCTCTCTATCTTCCACCTCTTGCTCCTATGCTGGTTCCCCAATGTGTATCCATTGCCCAGGCTCAATAGACTCTAATGCTTGCAGCACATCAGGCACCATCGGCTGCAATGTCTCAAGCTGGTTGTCCGAACCTGCTAACACAATCACGGCTATCTGCCGATTACGCAGGTCTTGTTGGAAAGGCAGGCTTTGATCTGCTGTCAGGAGGACGTCAAATCTATTCTCCGCCAGGTCGAGTAGCTTCCCGTTCCTGGTGCTGCTCCACCCCATCCATCTGACCGTAGCCACTTCATGGCCCGAAAGAAAGTGTCTTAGACGCTCCGGTAAACTTTCATCGAGCAGAATCCTCATTTACTCGCTTACAAGCGCGGATAATGAGTCTTTCGCCAGTTCCAATATGCCTGTTGCTTGTTCCTTGCTGACGGAGGGAAAATCCTCAAAGAACTCTGCCAGGTCGTGCCCACCCTTCAGGTAATCGAATAAGTTCTTGATGGGCACGCGCGTACCTGCGAAGACAGGTGTCCCACTGACTATCTCTGGGTCGCAGGTGATAAGCTCGTTCAGTTGTTGAGTATTTAACATGACCTATTCTTCACCCTTCCTCGATGGCTTAACTGTTGTAACGGTATTCCAGGTTGATTCTCTATCTTTACCAATTCATTTCTTGAGAAGCTCCGGGGCTTCCTGCCGTAGCTTTTCGACAAGCCACATTTGGATGAGTGTCTGGTAGGGTATGCCTTTGCTCTCCGCAACTTGCTTCACAGCTTCAAGGTAGTCACTGCGAATGCGCAGGCCCACAGGCTTCTTGGTTAGGCGCGAGCGAAACACAGGGATGGGCTCATCCACTTTTTCAAGCCCTTCCATATAAGATGACGTATCATGAGCGGCAAACCAATCGGCTGCCTTCTGCTCATCCTCAAAGCTAGGTATCTTGGGCATTTTATCTTCGCCTCCTGCGTTACTGTTTCTTCTCTTCACTTGTCAGGTCCCTGGCGGTAATCGCCCGAACGATTTGGCCTGGTTTGCGGACGAATACGACGAGTAGAAAGCGTCCCTCATCAGTCTGGCCGTAGGCCAGGTATTTATTATCTGAAGTCCGTAGAATTAGGGGATTATTATCTAAAACGGCTTCTGCCTCGTCAGCTTCAACATCATGCCGGGCGACATGGTCAATGTTCGCATCATCCCATTCAAATTGGGCATGCTTCATGATAGCCCGCTCTTCTTAGCTATAGTATAGACGATGTACATACAAATTACAAGGTAATGGAATATAGTTCCTTTGGCTGTTAAACCTGCGCCAGCGCCTTCATCTTCTCCAACCCTCTTTCTGCATCTTCCTCCCATCTCTTAAAGGCCGGATGGTGACGTTGATCGATGAACCATGTAGCGAGTTGTAGTTCTCGAAAGGCAATAAGGGTATCCAGGTAGCTCTCATGCTCACTCGGTAGCGGTCGCACGGTGCGATAGCCACTTAACAGGACGGCACGGAGTTGCGGGTAGTCTTGTTTATGCTTTAGCTCATTGAGTGTTACCGCGAGATCATATAGAAAGTGAGCGTGGCCGCAATCATCGAAGTCTATAGCGCGTATCTCACCCTTATGAAATAGATAATTTGATTGGTGCAGGTCCGCATGTATAAGGCCAAACACCTCGGGTCCGGTCCCCAGCGAATCAAGCACTCTCTGTACCTTCTCGATCACCGCCTCAACGATTTTGACATCCTCTCTTGGTCGCACTTCCGCAAAAGTTTTAATAATCCCATTTACAATTTCCGTAGACAGGTTGTCCGGTTTCGGTCGGGTAAACCCATCAGGCGACCCGAATTGCTTGCTGGCGTGTTCATGCAGCCTGGCAGTAAAGATACCTACCTGCTCAATATGCCTGGGGGTCAGGCCGTCGTCTATGAAGCGTCCATCAACCCATCGGAAGAGAGCGCAGGTCCTCTCCTCCGGCACACCCTCCGCTCCGGCCTTTGTAAGCAGCTTGCCGTCACGCGTGCGAACAGGCGCAGGTACTACCAGATCAGTATCGCGTTCCAAGGCTGCCAGCCATTCCATCTCAGAACGTATTTGGTCCTCCGTTCGCCCTGGAAGCGTGATTGTGTCGCTTGGGTTGACTATCCGTATCACATATCGTTGGCCGTCAGCTGCATCCACGCGAAAGGTAGTGTTCGCCATGTGCTCCAGGGAAATGAGAGTAGTTTCACCGATGTCATAATCGCGCAACGCCTCTTCCGCAAGCCACTTGAGGCGAGCTAGCTGGCCGCGCTTTGTGAGGTTCTGGTATGGTTTCATTGTGCGAGGGTTCTATTCTACTGGTAATGACCGGGTAACGTGTAAATTACTCCCCTTCCAGGCAGTATTTTTGATTATAGCATAGGGAGCAGGCTATTATTAGCTAAACCTGGAAGGCTGTATTCGACGTATGAGCAGTATAGAAAAGACTTCGATGCTGCTTTCGCGGAGACGATTATGCTGAACTTACCACCAGACGCTTTCGACAAATATGACGACGAGCCTGATGAGATATTCTACGAAATGCCCCGCTTCGTCACCCATATCGACGACCACGCGATTGCTGCCGTCACACAGTTGTATCGAGAGCACTTCCCACCCGGTGGCGACTTGCTCGACCTGATGAGCAGTTGGGTAAGCCACCTCCCTCCCGAGGTTACTTATGCCAGGGTCGTGGGCCTCGGTATGAACGAGGAAGAGTTAGGGGCCAACCCCAGGCTTACCGAATTCCTGGTGCAAGACCTCAACCAGAATCCGGTTCTACCCTATCGAGACGAATCATTCGATGGCGCGGCTGTCTGCGTCTCCATCCAATACCTCACTCGTCCTGTGGAGGTGCTGAAAGAGGTAGCGCGGGTGCTGCGGCCCAATGCTCCTTTAGTGATAACCTTCTCCAACAGGTGCTTCCCAACGAAGGCTGTCATGGTATGGCAGATGCTCGATGATAAGGGACACGTTTCGTTGGTCGAGCGTTATATGCGAGAGGCAGGTTTCGTCGATGTTATAGGCCTTGACCGCGGGCCAAAGCGTTGGGGTAGCGACCCCCTCTACGCGGTAATAGGCAGGGCCGCCGGAACAAATATTGCTCTCGATCCGTCTTAAGTACAAGAGCGTTAGATACTACTTAAGAAAGCTAGAAGGAATATCTCCTATTATGAAGACCCGCATCCCGGCTATTGCCCTTTTCGCCATGTTGACCCTATCCCTGGCGGCTTGCACGTCTGGTGCGCAACCCCCTGCTTCGGGAGGGAATCCCAGTCCGACCGGCCCCGCCAACCCGACATCACCCTCCGGTGGGGGCCAGGGCACGCCTGTCTATGTAGATAGCCTTGATATACTCACATTGGAGTCCTTTCCCGTGCAGATGAGGGCGATAGTGAAAGGCAACCTGCCAGATGCTTGCACCACTATAAGCGCGGTATCTAGCAAGCGTGACGGCAACACGTTCAAGATAGAGATAGTCACGACCCGCCCCGCCGATGCTTTGTGCGCGCAGATGCTCGTGCCCTTCGAACAGAGCGTGGCCCTGGACGTAGCGGGACTGAAGGCTGGCACTTACACCGTGGTAGCAGGCGATGTAAGCGAGACCTTTGAACTGACGGTAGACAACATCCTGAAGTAGACGCAGGTTGATTTTAGTCAGACGCTAAGTACCCGGAATCTCGGAAGCCTTCGAGAATTGACCGTGCCCATGCCCTCACGTTGTCACAATAATCGCTCATAGCCCCTGCTGTAACGTTTGTGGCGACCATCTTCCACTGGATTGGCGGGGCGTATGAGCCATGCGACTCTGTCGTGCCTTTGATCTTCCACTTCCTGTTGCCCGAATCAAGGTTTGTGCGGTTGCGCCTTCGGGCCTCTTCCGTGGATAAGTCATGTTCCACAAACTCAACCAATGTGTCTTTAGCCCAGGCCAACCCTTCGGGTGAATATAGAGTTGGGTGTTGAAGGTGGTAGCACAGCACCATCAAGTGGTGTACTTCCCACAGGCTCGGATTTTCGGATTCCCAGTATAGCATCTGGTGGAAGTCGTCTAGGCATGTTTTTCCGCCGTCCCATGCCGCGCCGCATTCAGGGCATATCTGCGTTGTTCTCATAGGAATCTCTCAGCATAAAGAGTTACTAAAGGCATAATAATAACTATCCAGGCTTTCTGCAATACTAGGATGGACGTAAGTGTTCAGAATTGAGGTGGAGAAGAGGCTCGGTAGGGGCACCCCTGGTCGGTGCCCTGTTTGAGTAGAGCACCTGTTTCCATGCAGGGCACCGACCAGGGGTGCCCCTACCCATGCTTTTACTCCAAAGTCTGAACACTTACGATGCGTCTCGGTAATCCTCCTCACCTAATCCACACCCAATCCACAGCCATTCTTCCGGGTATATAATCGGCTTTAGATGAGCCTCTTTACGTACCTGCATATCCACACACATTTCAGCCTGGCTGGTGGCCCGGCATCACCCGAAAAATGGTGCCGCCAGGCCTCGGAGCTTGGTTACAAAGCCATTGGCATAGCCGACCGCGCTCCCATGGCCGGGTTTCCCCGCTTCCAGGCGGCTACCCATAATGACGGCCTTGCGCCTTTGTTCGGAGTGGAGCTTGACCTGCTCCTCTCCGGCAGCAGCAAGAGCGCACCTCTCGTACAGCCAGCCCTTCTATTCGCGTCCGATCAGAATGGGCTGGCAAATCTCGCCAGGGTTTGTTCTATCGGCTACGAAGTATGGCCCGGCGTGGAAGCAGGCGTACCCTGGGATAAGCTCTCTGCTCATGCGCA
>JBBRVL010000125.1:0-9603 GCA_038246925.1 Chloroflexia bacterium | reverse complement strand
TACAGCGATATGATGCGCAGGCCACAGAGCGGCGAGAAGAAAAAGAAGACAGGCGACGGTGCGGCCACGCCATTTACCGCCAGCCCCGACGACCTCGGCAACCTCCCTTACGACCTCTTCCTTGATGAGCTTGCAACCATACTGAGCACTTCTCTCCAGGTGCTCAAACCTTCAGGCTACATGGTGCTATTCGCTAAAGACCTCCAACCGACCTCTGAGCACCACAACATGCTCCACGCCGATATAGTCATAAGGCTCTCGCGCCTACAGGACGTAGCTTATAGGGGCTGCAAAATCTGGTACGATCAGACGCCCCGGCTCTACCCGTTCGGTTACCCCTACCGCTTCGTGGCTAATCAACTCCACCAGTACATACTTGTGTTCCAAAAGCTGGCTTAGCTCGAAATTTAACTGGAACTGAAATCTACCGTAGACTTATGTCTATGATCTCGGCGTCGGCTACCCCTACCATCTTTCCCAATGTACAAATTGCTCCTGCGGTTTGCGGCCCCTCTTTAGCGAGGGAGATGGCTTGTCGGGTGCGCGGTGGCCGACGGGGATGACACCAACAGGCGTGACTTCCTCCGGTATACCCAGGAGCGAGCGCATCCCGTCGAAATCATGTATGCCCGCGAAGCCTGCCCCCAAACCTTCGTCTACCGCCGCCATCAAC
The DNA here is from genome assembly GCA_038246925.1 of Chloroflexia bacterium. Taxonomy (GTDB): domain Bacteria; phylum Chloroflexota; class Chloroflexia; order QHBQ01; family JADMIH01; genus JADMIH01. The sequence goes on along the minus strand of JBBRVL010000125.1, from coordinate 8,930 downwards.
AATATCTGCACACTGCACCCGGCGTCCATGTACCAGAAGGGAATCGCCCACTCAATCTCTTTGCCATCGTCGCTTATCTTGTCTGCTTCACGGTAGCGGCTGTGGTATGCTTCCTCGCTGGTACAAGGGATGAAGAGGACGGGAGCTTCCGAAATCCAGCTGTGGAAGCCCATCTCAACGTAATACTCCTCACCACAAAACCGAGCTATCTGCTCCTTGAGCTTGGGCTGCGTCACAACCACGAACGATTGCCCCTGGGTGAACCCGGCGCTAGGTGCGTGCCGCGCCAGATCGAGCATCCGCTCTATGACTTCGGGCGCAATCTCCTCCCCTGTAAAATGCCGCACCATGCGGCGCTTACGGACGACCTCGCTGAACTCCATTGTTGCTCACTCCTTGTTAGGGGTAGGTCTTTATGTTACTCTAGCGGATGGTGGCACTCACCTGGAATGGAATGAAGGGTGCGCCGCGTTTGGAGGTTATTGTGGAGGTTATACCGTATAGTGAGTAAGTATTCAATTGATGTTCATCTGTATATGGAAAAAGGGATGTACGAGCGGCTCATCACCCGTGCTCAGGAGTTAGGCGTTCCGCTTAGCGCTGTTGTGCGTGATGCCGTTGTCCAGTACTTTGCGGAAATACCGGAGCTACCTGATCAGGCGCAAAGTGTCCCCCGACCAGACGACCCAATCTGGCAGCTTCCTACCCTGAGCGAAAACTTTGGACCGCTTGACCTGCCCAGCGGTAGCCGCCTAATCAACGGGGGCAAGAGCTAATGCTGAGATCTGTTTTTGTAAATACCAGCGGCTGGCTTGCCCTTTATAACCGCAACGACCCTAACCATGCAGCCGCAAAGGACCTATGGGAGGACCTGCGCCAGCGGCCCATCCGCCTGGTGACGACCGACTACGTGCTCGATCAGACCTTCACGGCCCTCAAGGTTTTCGGCTCGCTACACGCTGCCCAGGCATTCAATGAGCTTGTCAAGAACTCTATGCTGATACGCCTCTTCATGGCGGACAGCGTTATATTCGACCGCGCCTGGAACGTGTTTATAGACGACGAGCAGTCTCACTGGACCTTCACCGACTGCATAAACTATGCGGTAGTACAATACCTCGGCGTCTCAGAGGTCTTCACCTTCGACCCAGGCTTCAGCGCCCCCGGCATGGTAACAATCCCCAGCGCGCATGAATAATTACGAATTACGAATTACGAATTAGATCAAGACCTTCAATTCGTAATTCGTAATTTAGTCTAACCCCCGATGTGGGACATCTCGACTTTGGGCAGGCGGGTGGTCTGTAGTGATCGTAACTCGGAATAGCGGTCGCTCCGGTGGGACCATACCTTGTGGACGAAGTCGGATATCTCCTCGTCTGATTTGCCCGACCTGAGCAAGGTGCGGAAATCGTGTCCCATCGTGCCGAACAGGCAGGTGTAAAGCTGGCCCTCCGGCGACAGGCGGGCGCGTGTGCAATCGCCGCAGAAGGTATTCGTCACTGAAGAGATAATACCTATTTCGCCTCCCCCATCTTTGTACCTGTAGCGGCGGGCCACCTCGCCCCGGTAGTTCGGATCGACCGGCTCCAACGGCAAGACTGCATCCACCTTCCTGACAATCTCGGCGGCGCTCACAACCTCGTCCAGCCGCCAGCCGTTAGTCGAACCCACGTCCATGTACTCGATGAAGCGCAGGATGCAGCCTGAGCCGTGGAAATAACGCGCCATGTCTACCACAGAGTCTTCGTTTACACCCCGCTTCACGACCATGTTGATCTTGACCGGCTCCAACCCGGCTGCTTTCGCAGCTTCGATCCCTTCCAGCACTTTCGCCACAGGAAAATCGACATCGTTCATCGACCTGAAGACATCTTCATCGAGCGAGTCCAGACTAACCGTCACCCGCTTGAGGCCAGCATCCTTCAACGCCTGTGCTTTCTTCGCAAGCAGAGAGCCATTAGTCGTGAGAGTCAGGTCCTTCAAGCCGTCGAGCCGCGCCAGCATCTCTATCAGTTTCTCAAGGTCACGCCGCACCAACGGCTCACCGCCAGTAATGCGTATCTTCTCAACCCCGTGCTCGATAAAGATGCGCGCCAGCCGGGTAATTTCCTCGAACCTCAGCAAATCACCATGCGGCAGGAACTGAAAATCATGCCCGAACACTTCTTTCGGCATACAATATGTACACCGGAAATTGCAGCGGTCCGTCACCGAAATTCGCAGGTCGCGCAATGGCCTATTTAGTTTGTCCCTAACTGTATCAAACATGATTTATCCAACTAACATTCAGTCCCGAACCCCAATTCATAATTCATAATTCATAATTCATAATTCGTAATCACCCCGCCCCCTGGCCTACCCATACCTCCCCGTCTTTGAAGTATTCCTTCTTCCAGACAGGCACTGTTTCTTTTAGCCTGTCCAGCGCCTCGCTACAGGCCTGAAATGCTGCTTCACGATGAGGGGCGGAAGCCGCAATTACCACGCTGATCTCCCCAACGGAGAGCTTGCCTGTGCGATGGCGCATCGCTATCCCGTGCAGGTTCCACTTCTCCATTACTTCGATACCTATTCGGCGCATCTCGGCCTCGGCCATTTCTGTATAGGCTTCATATTCGAGAGCAACTACATTACGCCCACCCGTATTGTCGCGTACGGTTCCCACGAAGGTGACGACCGCTCCATCTCCCTCGGTTAGCACCACTCTCACCAGATCATCGACAGAGAGGGGTTCGCCCGTTACCTCGAAGAGAGTGTGACTGATGCCGCTTACAACCTGCTTGCTTTGTCCAATCATCCTCAGCCTCCACTCACAGGAGGTAGGAAGGCCACCACATCACCCTCGGCCAGCACTGTTGTGGGTTGCGTATAGCGTCCGTTGAGCGCCATACCCGCGCTCCGGCTCATGGGCGCGAGGCCCGGATGCTTTTCGACGAGCCCTTGCCATAGTTCGGCTGCGGTCGTGCCAGGCGTGATCTCTACCGCTGCTTCGGATAGACCTGCGGCTTCTCTAAAGGATGCGAATAGCTTGATAGTTATCTTCATAATGCTCACTATGATTCTACCACAGCACGGGAGCGGCACCAAACGCCTTAGTCTCACAACAGCGCTTAATCATTCTCACCATAGGGTCGTAGGGCAGACTAACGTGTCCATCCCTACATGTATCTATCTACACACTTCTCGTTTCGGGGCAAACAGAAAGGGCGAGGTGAAAGCCTCGCCCTTTCTGGCTAGTTGCTATCGAACCTTACGGGCGAACAGCAGGATCGCAGCCTGGGAAGAAAGCGTTAGCCACAATCTTCGAAGACTGACCACGTGTCACATCATTGTTGGGCCTGAAGTAAGGACGGTTCTCAGGCTCTACACATGGCTCGTCAGGTCGTCCACACGCGTACCCACTCATCACACCACGATCGGCTAGCCGCTGTATGAACGCGTAGAAGGTATGGCTTGGTGAAACATCCTGGAAAGTCTGTCCCGAAGGCGTTTCATTGAAGCCTGCGGCATTGGAGACTATCTTGGAAGTCTGGCCGCGAGTAGCGTTTGCGAACGGGCGGAAGTAAGGCATGTTGTTCACACATGGCTCACCCGGTCCTCCACAGTTATAGCCACTCATATGGCCGCGCCTTGCGAGACGCTCTATCCACACGTAGAATGTGTTAGATGGAGGCACATCGGTGAAGGTCTGACCTGTGATGGTCTCGGAGTAGCCAGCAGAGTTGGAGACCATCTTGGCTAGCTGTCCACGTGTTACCTGGTTGTTCGGGCGGAAAGTACCGTCAGAGTAACCAGATACTATACCCCGGCATGCCAGGCAGCGAATAGAAGTGTAGAAGGTGTTGCTCACGTCTACATCGCTAAACTGGATCGAGCATGTTCCGGGCGTCGGGCTAACAGTGGGTACAACCACAGTATTGGTCGCAGTAAGAGTAGGAGGCACAACAGTGTTGGTCGCAGTAAGAGTAGGAGGTACAGATGTAGCTGTTGCCGGGCAAGCCGCAGCTGTGAAGCTTAGCATTGTACCTAGCACGATGCCGGGTGTGTCACAGGAGTGCTGCGTGAATGCCCCCATGTCTCTCTCTATACCGATAGTTTGACCTGCGCCACCGCCAAGTACGTTCCCGTAGATTACATCTACACGGTTAGAGCCTTCGTAGAAGCGGGTCTCAAAGTTGACGGCAATACTGGGGTTACAGCAGAGATTGGCGCGCCACTCAAGGTTCCAGATGCGATTAGGTGCAGTGCCGCTTACCGAGCTAAACACGCCCTGTCCACCGGCAGTATCGCCAGTATAGAGGTCGTCCCAGTAAGGAAGAACTGTGTAACTGTAGATTGGAACGGGTAGGCAGGCGTTGCCGAACGCCGAACTACTGCTGTTGAACGAGATAACACCGTTGGAGCTGACATAAGCGCTGTTAAAAGTGCGCTCGTACAACTGGATGGGGAACGGAGGCGTGATCAGCGTTGTGCAGTCGTCGCAGTTGTTGCCGATGCTGGTCGTGCCGGGTACGATAGTCGCGCCGGTGCTCTGTGCGATAGTATAGTTAGCGCACGCAGTAGGCGTGGGCGGAGCAGGTGTATTTGTGGGCACCGCGGTAGGGGGCGTGCCTGTAGGCGTAACAGGTGGCGCGCCGCAGGACGGGAACTTGAAGCTACCGATGCGTGTACGCCAGTTTGCGCTGCTCGTCGCTGCGTAGTATTCATTAGTGAACCAGAACGTGCAGTCGTCCACCGGATCCACAGTCATCATGCTGTAATCGCCCCACCGGCCGCTTGCCGACGTCTGGGAACCTGTGCCAGGGTACATGATGGCTTCACCCTGCGCAAGCACACCAAGTGGGTCGCTTGCCAATCGACCAGCATAGGCTACTGACGGGTAGACTGTGTTGCTGGACAAGCTATAGCCAACGGCGATATTGCCGTCGCGGTCCATAGCAGCGCTCGACATCCACCTGTGGTTAGCATCGGGCGCGTAGGTGCCCTGCTGGTAGACATAGGGGTTATCTCCAGGGCTGCGCACCTCATACCAGCGTACGCCTGAATGGTCAGAGCCGTTTTCGTCAACTGATTGTGATGTCACCAACGCTTCATGAGTACCCAGGTTGCGATAGGCCAACCTGTACATGAGGTGGTTGTTGAGCGAATCGAGCCTCTGGGTCACCGTAGGCTGCGGTATGCAGTTACGCGATCCACCGCAAAGGTCGGGATCGACCGGGGCGACAGGGATAATCGCGGGGCCTGTGAACGATGAACTGGTCGGATTGGCGAAGTCCGCATGAAACTCCCACAGGTACATCTCAGTATTGGAGCCGGATGCACTTGCAAAGTAGTTAGGCGCGCCCGCTGGGGGAGCAATACTGCCATCCAGGTCTGAAGGTAGCAGACTGGCGTAGTAGTTGCCAGGATTGAACTCGATATAAGTGGCCGTCTGACCTGCGAGCATCCGTGTGCGGTCATAAGCGATCGCGGAAGGGTGGAACCCGCCATCGCCCTCGAAGACGTTGGCGCTCATGTAGTAAGCATCCGGCCACACGCCGTACTTCTCATAGTCATAGAAGTCGGCAGCGCTGAGGGTAAACTGGTAGCGGTTGTATGAGCCGGTTGGGTCAGGGCTTGTAGAGACCGCGATGCACATACCGTAAGGCGCCGAGGACAGAAACTGGCTCAGGAACCAGCGGTCGGCTTGTGAGTCATACAGGGCGATAGGATCGCCGGAGTTCTGGGTAGCGCACGTTCCGGGAAAGCCCGCGAACAGGGTGTTACCGGCGACCGGGCCGAATACTGTGACGCCGGTTTTGGTCCACATCTGGATAGCCAGGTTGTTCCACTGCACATAGTGGTTAGGGCCTACATCACCATTGGTGTCGGGTGGGAGGCAGTTGCAGGAGCTGGTGGTGCGGTCGATACCGTCAAAGGTGATAATGGGCGTCGGCATGACGAGCGGGCCGAAGAAGTCCTGGACTACTGTGTCTTTGAGAGGCGTTTCAGCCCTTTTGATCAGAGGAATAGGATTCTCTGGGCCTTCTTCTCTAGCGCCCGCAATAGGCTCAGCGGGCTTCATGTCGCGCAGGGGGATCGATGTGTCGTGCGCGACCTCTTGCACTACCCGTGCGCCGTTGGGTAGGCGCTTCTCTTGTATCTGGGCCAGCGCGGCTTGTTCAGCAGCCTGAGCCGAAACAGGTGCGCCGGAAACGCCGTTCCTCTGGGGAACATATGTCCCGCCTGCGGACCTATTGCTGGTGCTACTTCCATTCAGCGCGGTGGCGGCAAGCCCGACAACCACCAATATCGCTAGAACTGGAAGTAAAAGCCGCCAGCGTCTTTCGTTCTTGTCTGTAAATCGCATGCTTCTTTGCTCTTCCTTTCTTGGTTGCTTTACGAAGCCGAGGACAGCGCAGCAACGGCGCCGCGCATCCCATATATGGGCTATTCAACAGCTTCTTTGGGTTCGTTGGCTTGGCCCAATTCAGGCCGATTTTCACGTGCGTATGTGATCTTTACTATTCAGATGTCAGGAATCTAAGTGAGAAAAGAAAGTGGAGGTTAGAGTCAACTGTGCCCTACGTAAGACTCTTGTAGTTCTGGGGACAAAAGAACGGGTAATCATACACCGGTGAATAAGCCAACCCTCGCTGCGCTCAGGCCCATCAGGCCCATACTGAACCTATTGTATCAAACGGATGCCTGCGTGTCAACGGAGTTGTGGGTTGTTAATCGTTAGAACGCATCCCAAAACGGTGTTAGGTATAAAGAGCAAGACAAAAGTTAGTGTTGTCATTCTGAACGAAGTGAAGAATGACAACGGAAGGTGGGTTCTCTTTCTTTTGGGCGCTCTATCTTTGGGATGACTTCTAATCATCAAGACAACCAAGAACCAACAACCAACAACTAACAACTCTTTATTTCACCACTTCTAGGATAAATAGCAGCTCCTGACCGGGGATGATGTAGGCTAGATGCTCTTCGTAGAATGAGAGATAGCGGTTTGTGAGGCGCATGAGCATCTGGTTGAATGGCGTGAGCGGGCTCATTGTCATGCGCGCGGTCAGCTTGCGGAAGCGCACAGTTGAATAGTCATAGCGGACAAGCTCGGTATCGAGGCAGAGGTAGTCGAAGCTACGCGACGAGAAGGCATGGAGGTGGGTCGGGTCGGTATTGAAGTTGAGGCTGCTGAAGTGGGGCACGCGCACCCATACGCGGCCACGTGGCTCCAATATACGGTGCAACTCTTCCATCACCCGTATGACATTGCTCAGGTGTTCGAGGACATGCTCGCACAGCACTATATCAAAGGTATTGCTCTCGAAAGGGTAGGGGAAGTCGTTCAGGTCCCATACAACATCGGGATCGACACGCGGGTTGATATCGAGCGTGACGGCTCCGGCCAGGGTCTTATGGCCTGCCCCGATCTGAAGGATTTTCGGCTGCATAATTCGGAGTGACCAGGGATTAGGGATTAGGGGTTAGGGACCAGTCAAAAAAAGCCATGTGTAACCCTACTAATCCCTGACCCCTAACCCCTAACCCCTATCGCTGAGGGCGGAGGCGGTTACTTTGCGCGAGGTACTGTAGAGATCGGGGAAGTATTGCTTGACCTCGCGCACAATGCCCGCCGCCGACATGTTGAAGCGGTCGCGCCACATTGCTTGCGGGCCGTGGTCCACGAACAGGTCGGGCACAGCTATACAGCGAATTTTTGGCTCGGTCAGGTCATGGTTTGCATGGTAAAACTCAAGCACCGCGTCGCCGAAGCCCCCCGGTAGCGCACCCTCCTCGACCGTTATCACACGGCTGAAGTTGTGGGAGATCTCCGTCAGCAACTCCTCATCGACAGGCTTGGCGAACCGGGCGTTGATAACGGCTGCTTCGATGCCATCCTGCGCCAGAATATCTGAAGCCTCTAACGCTTCGTTCACGGGGTTGCCATAGGCGATTATCGCTACGTCGCGCCCGCCGCGCAATACCTCAGCTTTGCCTATAGGGAGAGTTTGCAATTCCTCGTCCATCTTCACGCCGAAGCCGTTGCCTCTCGGGAAACGGAAGGCGATAGGGCCGTCGTGCTGCACGGCTGTATAGAGCATGTGCTGAAGCTCGTTCTCGTCCTTAGGCGCCATCAACACCATGTTCGGGATGGGCCGTAGGTAAGATATATCGAACATACCCTGATGTGTGCGTCCGTCGTCGCCTACCACCCCTCCTCGGTCCATTGCGAAGACGACCGGGAGATTCTGAATACAGACATCATGGATGACCTGGTCATATGCTCGCTGCAGGAAAGTCGAGTAGATGGCGCATACAGGCTTGATCCCCTGGGTAGCCAGCCCAGCCGCGAAAGTGACCGCATGCTGCTCGGCGATGCCAACATCGAAGAAGCGTTCGGGAAGCACCTTGGCAAACTTGTTCAGCGAAGTGCCGTCGGGCATAGCAGCGGTGATAGCTACTACCCGCTCGTCCTTCTGCGCTATTTTGATGAGTGTGTCGGCGAATATCTCCTGGAATCGAGGCGCGGCGGGCTTGGGAGCGCCCGGCTTGCCGGGAGGTGACACGGCGTGCCACTTGACCGCGTCTTCTTCGGCCACATCGTGCCCCTTGCCTTTGACGGTAAGGGCATGAATGAACACGGGCCTCTCGCTCTGCTTGGCTGCCTCCAGCACGTCGAGGAGCTGGCTTATATCGTGGCCGTCTACGGGGCCGAGGTAGGTGAAGCCAAGCTCTTCCCAGATCATCGTAGGCACGACGAACTCTTTGAGGGAGTTCTTGAATCGCTTGCCAAAATGGAGGAACTTCTCTCCGAAGGGGACATGCGTCAATGCCCTCTCCACGCCCATCTTAGCGTGGTTATAGCGCGGGTCGGTACGGACGTTATAAAGGTACTTGGAGATTGCCCCAACGTTGGGCGCGATAGACATTTCGTTGTCGTTGAG
>JBBRVL010000124.1:0-9686 GCA_038246925.1 Chloroflexia bacterium | reverse complement strand
CCTCGACCCACATGCCCGCATCGAGCTACGCGAGCTACTAAAGGAATTACGCTCTCTGGGCAAGACGATATTAGTGTCGTCGCATATCCTCACAGAGCTAGCCGAGATGTGTACCCACATCGCCATCATCGAGCGAGGCAAGTTGCTACTGAGCGGCGGCGTTTCCGACATATTAAAGGCGATGCAGCCCGCCCGAGAGATATATGTGAGGGTAATGGACAAGGCCCCGCAGGCGGCGAAGCTATTGGAGAGCATGGGCGGCGTAATAAGCGTTAGGGTTCTTCCACCAGGTTACAGGCCCGGCCAGAGAGCGCAGGCAGGAGGTTGGCTTCAGGCCAATTCTGCCCAAAATGGACAACCAGCGCAGCAGGCCCTTCCTCCCCCACCGCCCCCACCACAAGCTAGCATGGCAGCCGGGGCAATTCCACCACCTCCGCAAGTTGCAGGCGAAACTATATCATATGTGCCTCCACCCCCTGGAATGTTGCCGACCGAGCCTCAAGCGCCCTTGCCTGGCCCTGCTACACTCCATATCCGCGTGAACGGAGACGACGCGCTCCTGGGCGAGATGCTGGCATTACTAATAAGACACGAGATACCAGTTTTCACATTCGAAGAATCGATGGGCGACCTGGAAGACATATTCCTGCGCACAACCAAAGGACTGGTTCAATGAAATTACGAATTACGAATTACGACGGAACCGCCAAGACGCTAAGATCGCCAAGTAACCGCCAAGTTATTTATTGTTTGGATTACAGATTAGCTCTATTCGTAATTCGTAATTCGTAATTCGTAATTCGTAATTCCCAAAGGGAGGGAGTCTTGCAGGCTAATCCGGTTATCGTTAAGGAGCTGCGGGGGCGGATGAGGGGGTGGCGGGCCGCTACCGTGCTCGTCGTATACCTGGTCGTGCTCAGCGGTATTAGCTGGCTCGTCTATCTGGCTACACGCGACATGAGTCGTGCTCTCAGCCCCGAGTCATCTCAGGTCGGTAAGATACTTTTCGGTACACTTGTAGTCTTCCAGACCATAATGGTGTCTCTCCTGACGCCAGCCTTCACCGCCGGAGCGATCACCTCAGAGCGAGAGCAGAAGACCTATGACCTGCTTATGACGACGCTCCTACCTGCCCGGTCTGTGATACTCGGTAAGCTTGGGTCGGCGCTCGCTTACGTTGTCCTGCTCATACTCGCCATCGCGCCGCTGGAGAGCCTGGCTTTCATGTTCGGGGGCGTATCGCCAGAAGAGATAATCCTTTCTCAGGTAGTGATGCTCGCGGCGGCGGTGCTCTTCGCTTCCGTAGGTATCTTCTGGTCGAGCGCCTTGCGGAGCAGCGTGGCGAGCAACGTGCTGACTTACGGCACTATTATCTTCCAGATGCTCATCGTGCCCTTTATTTATGGCCTGGTCATCTCCACGATGGGCGCTTTTATATACAACCCGAGCGGACGATCACCCGCCGATATGGAAACTTTCTTCTATTCAAGCGGATTGGTGCTCTCATCTAACCCCCTCATAGCGATGGCAATAAGCGATGGATTCATCGTAAACGGCGATCCCCTCTTCATCTACACAAATACGACTTACGTGGAAAGTCGCACGGTGCTGGTTGTCTCTCCGTGGCTCCTCTTCTGCATCGAAGCCCTGATAATAAGCGTCCTGCTGGTGCTATTCAGCATAAGAATGGTACAGCCGGTGAGATACAGGTCAAAAAGCAAGCAACAGACAAATTATAGAGACGCAACTAGCAACGCAACTGAGCCGGAAGTAGTAACAGAAGGTGAGCAGGCATGAGCGAAGCGGGACCGGCTAGCAACCCCGACGCGTCCCAGGACGCGCGTTTCGTCAGACTTCACGCCGTGCTGCTCAGGTTGCAGATGCGCCTGCGTGCCCAGGAAGCTGCTGCCTTTGCCCCGCTGTCCAGCGCGCTTGGCATGGCGTCATGCCTGCTCCTGGCGGGTATCTGGCGCATTACAGATATGGTTCGCGTTGAAGTGCTGCTCTTCATCTGCCTCGTCTTTGTCTTAGCAGCCGTCGCCACATCCAGCTTGTACGCCCTGCTGAGACCGCGCGACCTCATGCATACAGCACGGCGCGCCGACAGCATATTATCTCTGGACGAGCGCCTCTCCACCGCCCTGGAAGATGAGACCAGGCCTCACTATAACTCGATGCGGGAAGAGACCACCCTCAGAGAAGCCCAGCTTGACGATGCCCTGGTGGCAGCGGCACGCATCTCGCCCGCGAAGGACATACCTGTCAAGGTCGACAAACGCCGGTTAGCCCCTGCTGCCCCCTTGCTGGCTCTATTCCTCGCCCTGTTACTCGTACCCAACTTCCAGGATGACCCTGCTTCGGGGGCGGCGACCAGGCAAGTCGGCATCGAGCAGAAGAAGATCGAGGAGTTCAAGAAGGCCGTCGCCGAACAACCCCGCGCCGCCAACGACCCCGACCTGCGAGAGCTAATCAAGGAGCTTGATAGCCTTTCACGCGACCTGGACGATAACCGCCTCTCCAGGGAGGAAGCGATGGCAAGGCTGTCCGAATCGGAGAACAAGCTGGAAAAGACGCTCGACCCGCAATCGGCAGCCCAGAAAGAAGCTCTGGAAGAGATGGCAAAGCAGCTTGCCAGTTCAGAGAGCGATGCAGCCCGCCAGATAGGAGAAGCCCTCAAGTCGGGCGACCCCGATAAGTCGAAAGAAGCCCTCAAGCAGGCAGGCGAGAACGCCGATAAGATGTCGGCCCAGGAGCGGAAAGATTTGGCAGAAGCGTTGAGAGGAGCGCGTGACCAGGCAGCGGCGCTCGACCCCGAGCTTGCCCGCAGGCTGAACGAAGCAGCAGACGCTCTGGAACAGGGAGATACCACATCAGCCGAGAAAGCGCTTGAAGATGCGGGCGAATACGTCAAGAGCGCCCAGCAAGCCCAGGCTACCCAGGAGCAGATCAGGCAGGCGCTCTCCCAGCTACAGCAGAGCAAGAGCGGCATCTCGCAAGCCGAGCAGCAAACGCCCGTAGCGCTAAGCTCCAGCATGCAGACGGCCATCGCGCAGGGTACTCGCACGACGGGAGGCACGCCGCTGTCAGGGACTCCTGTCGCGTTGAACGGCACTCCCGCAGCGTTGGGGTCGCCTGTAAGCGGGCAAGCATCAGGAACCGGAACTCCCGTGCTTGTGCAAGCCACACCCGGCAAAGGCACCCCGGTAGTGGCTCAAGGGCAAGGCCAGGGAACAGGACAAGGCATCGGTCAGGGCCAGGGTACTGGACAGGGGCAGGGGCAGAGTGGGCAGAACGGCTCTTCGGGAGGCTCACAAGGCTCCGGCTGGGGCACGGGCCACACCGATCCCGTATACGCGCCTCCAAGCAGCGTGAACGCATCGACCACGGCGGTCGGCGTGCAGGGGCAGGATAACCCTGACGGCGAGCAGAGCAGCACTACGACCAACACCGACGTGAACAATACAGGTCCCGCTCAGGTCCCCTACGAGGAAGTCTACGGGCAGTATAAGGACGAAGCAGGCAAGGCGCTCGATAGCGACTACATTCCGCAGGGCTACAAAGACCTCGTGCGCGACTACTTCACCGAGATAGGCCCATAAAGCCAGGGTTCAAAATCCAAAATCCAAAACCCAAAACCCAAAATCGGGGTGCCCTCTGGTTGGCGGGGATATGTGCCCTCGCCGTAGCGCTTCGCTTCTGGTGCCTCGACTGTTACGGCCTCTGGTACGATGAAGTAGCCTCCATCGAGATAGCGCGACGTGGCGTGGAGGCTATCCTCACGGACAGGTTTGGCGGGATGTTGGTGCAGACACCCCTCCATTACCTGCTCGCATGGCTCACCATCCAACCAATCGACCCAGCAGCGAGCGCCGTGCTGGTGAGGCTTCCGTCGGCGGTCGCGGGCGCGCTCACGCCCCTGGTGGTATACGGGCTGGGTAAGGAGATGTTTGGCAGGGCGCAGGGGCTATTGGCGGCTCTTATGGTGGCGGTCTCGGCCGTGCATATAGGCCATTCGCAAGATGTCCGGCCATATACCTTCCTCGTCCTTTTCAGCGCGCTTTCCGTTTTCTCTCTGCTAAATGCCGAGAAGACAGGGAGTAGAGAGTGGTGGGCAGCCTTCACGCTTGCCACGATCCTTGATCTCCACTTTTCCTATTTTGCGCTCACTCTCTTTTTGCCCGCGCTGGCGCTCTATTTATCCTGGTTGACCTACAAATCGTGGACAAAAAGGAAAAACAACAGGGCCGACTTGCGTAACGTCTTGCTTTCACTGGGGGCGATTGCGGCAGCCTCAATCCCGCTACTGCTCGACCTTTTACAGGTACACCGCACTGCGCCCAATTGGCAGCTCTTCTTCGACATCGTGGGACGGCAAGTAGCGCTTTTACCGGCCAGGCTTGCCCAGCTTGGCATAGCCGGTACCACAGAAGAAGCGATCCAGTGGGGATTCGGCGTATTGGCCGTTGTAGGAGCACTCTCCGCTGTTCGGCAAAGGAAATCAAAGGCGGCCATACTTTGTCTGCTTATGATCCTTATTCCCGCGCTCCTGTTGGCTGCCTTCAGGACGAGCAATATAGTCTTCCAGCGGTACGCGCTTTTCGCAATGCCTTTCTACTTCCTGCTGCTTGCGAACGGAGTCCTCTTCCTGTGGAGAGCGCGCCCCACGCGGACCACGAACAGGCTGCCGCAATACCTCGCGGGGGCAGTTGCCACACTTCTGGTCTTGCTTTTCGCCTACTCCACGTTCCTCTATCTCAGCCCTGAGAAGCACCGCCGCCTCTCGTTCCTCCCTGACTACCGGGGCGCGGCTGCTTACCTCACACGCCAGGCCAGGCCGGAAGACCTGATTGTGCTGGTCGATGAGCCTGCGCTTGGCGTGGCCGTGGTCGATTTCTACTGGCGTGACAGGCGGCCTGCTACAGTGCTGGACGCGCGCGACCCGAGGCTCTTCACCACCAGACCCGGCAGGCCAGGCGGCTCGATCTTCTGGGTGGTCAGCTTCTTCCAGAACAATCCTGAGTTCACAGAAGGGCTGTCGGCGCCGGATCAAGGTTGGGCGAGTGTAAATCAATTCGAGAGGATAGTGGTACTCGAAGAGCGAGGTTCTCTGGATGCTCTACCCGGCATGGGGCGTTTGGTGGGCAAGATGGAACAGCAGTTGCCCGATTACCAGCCGGTGCGCACACTTCGAGGCGGCATCTTGCAGGCCAGAGGAGATATAGACGCGGCTGCCGCAGCCTACCTCTCTGCGGGGACGTACTTTCCACAGCTTGGGGAAGAGTTCCTCGCCACGGCAGAAGGCTTCCAGGCCAGAAGCCAGCCGGAAAGGGCGTGGCGAGAAGCAGTTACCTCCAAGTTCATGCGCCCAGGAAATCCCCAGGTCCACCTCTGGCTCGCGGATTATCTTGACAATATGAACGCGCCATACGAGGCAACCTTGGAACGCCGGATCGCAGAAGCTCTCGACGGCAAGTGACCAGCAAATAGAATTATGAATTATGAGTTTTGAATTATATAACTTCTTTCTAATTCAAAACTCATAATTCATAATTCATAATTCCCCAAAGGGTGAAGGTGGTACATTTGTAAGGGTGGGGATGGTCTCATAGGCTATTCTATCGAGGCGCCTGGCATGATAAACTTGAGATATGAACATACGTAGCATCGACCGCTCTTTGTACACCCGGCTGCTGTTGGCCGGGATATTTGTGCTCGGCCTCGTGCTGAGGCTCTACTGTCTGGACTGCTATAGCATCTGGTATGACGAGGTTGCCTCCATCGAAGTAGCCCAACGCGGCCTGAATGCTATTTTCACCGACCGCTTTGGGTGGATGAACGTGCAGACACCCCTGCATTATTTTCAGGTGTGGCTTACTATTCAGCCTGTAGACCCCACCGTGACATCATTTCTGGTGCGGCTACCATCGGCATTAGCAGGCGCGTTCACGCCAATCCTGGTTTATGCGCTTGGGCGAGAAATATTCGGGCGAGCACAGGGGCTTCTCGCCGCTCTGTTTATGGCCCTCGCCATCGTGCACCTGGATTACTCCCAGGATGTGCGGCCATACACCATTCTGACTTTTCTCACCATCCTTTCGATATACTGCCTGGTTATCGCCGAGCGTACTCGCTCAGGGCGATGGTGGCTGGCGTTCACCCTTGTGAGCGTGCTGAACATCCTTTATTCGTACAACGTTTTGACGCTGATGTTACCTGCACTCGCGCCCTATTGCTTATGGCTCTTTGTGCGGTTCCTGAAGAAAGGGGAAAGTGGGCGACGAACGTTGCTCTACTTCCTGGGTTCCATGCTGGCACTGGCGCTTGCGGCGTTTCCAATGCTGCTGGACACGATGCGCGTGCCGAGGACACCGCCTCAACTAAGTCCTTTCCCCTTCTCTAATCTTATAAGGTCGCCTATGGAGATGGCGGTCTGGTTTACTCAGTTTGGATTGGGCGGGCAAGCCGAATTGCTGCTTCAGGCAGTACTCTTTCTCTTTGGTCTTCTCGGCCTCTACTTTGGCGTGCGTTCTCAAGATAAGCGTGGCGCCATGATTTGTGGGGCGATGATCTTGATACCGGCATTAATTCTTGCCCTCCTTAGCACAAGCAACGTAGTCTACCAGCGCTATGCCCTCTTCGCCATGCCCTTCTACCTTCTGCTAATCAGCAACGGCATTGTTTCGGCCTCGGTCGTGGGACGCTCAGGTAGCGCCTTTCCTACACTGGCAAAAGTTATAAGAGTCTCCACGCTCACTACGGCGGCTATTAGCTTGCTTGCTTTTGCATTCGCAGCCCGCGTTTTCCTCTTCGATAGCGCGGACAAGCCACTAATCGCAATCGACAGGCCTGATTTTCGCAAAGTAGCCATCTATCTATCGGAGCACGCAAAACCGCAGGATACGGTTGTGTATGCAGGGTGGGACCCTACAGCCAGCAATTTCTACTGGAAAGACAAGCCACCAGCAGATATTTACAGCATCTTGGACCCACGACTCTTCCAGAAGAAGCTAACCGGCTCGGTCTACTGGATCGTCAGCTACGACTTCAGAGTGCCCGGCGAAATGGTGAGGAACGATAGGTGGGCGGAGGTCAAAACCTACTATAGAACGATAATTCTCCGTCAGGATAACCCAGGCAGCAGCATCACGCCGGGCATGGAGTGGTTCGCGTCTCAGCTGGAGAGCATAAGCCCCCGCACAAGGGCCATTGAGCATGTAACATTGAACCTCAAGGGCACAATTTATGGTGGAACCGGACAGGCAGCCAGCGCCGCATCTGCTTTCAGAGCCGCCGGTACTTTCTTTCCCATAGGAGAAGAATACCTGAGGACATCAAAAGAGTTCGGTAAGCGCGACGAGTTGTCAAAGGCATGGCGAGATGCGTTGATCTCAAAGAGCATGCAGCCTTATAGCGTCGAGTTGCACAGATGGATGGCCGAGATGCTATCGCAAATGGGGTTGCAAGCAGAAAGTCAGAGCGAGACCCAAATTGCTGATTTGCTGAGTTCTGCCCAACAGCAGGGGCGTCGTCCTAATACGATACAAACAGGGAGACAGTTCCAGCGATGAGCAGTCAGGTGATTACAATTACTCAAGAGCACGCTACAACACAAAGGAACTATGCGCCCGCCGCGTTCCTGGTATTTGCCACTCTGCTTGGTTTATACGTACGGATCCTACCTGCCTTATCCACTGACTTCCCATTGAACGACGGCGGGCTTTTCTACCAGATTACACAGGACATACAGAATGCCCATTATGCACTTCCTTCATTTACATCCTACAATTCCGCCGGGATCCCACTGGCGTACCCACCTCTATCGTTTTATCTGGCAGCTTTACTCGCTGATGTTTCCGGCTGGTCGCTGATTGATATCGTCCGGCTGTTGCCACCAGTTCTCAGCGCCCTGACCGTCCCTGCTGTTATGTTATTGAGCAGAACCCTCTTAAGTTCATGGGTACAGGCATCCCTCGCCGCCATTGCCTTTGCATTAGTACCTAGCAGCTTTGAATGGCTCATCATGGGCGGAGGTCTGGCACGCGCCACAGGGATTCTCTTTGCCGTCCTGGCGCTAAGTCAGGTCAGCTTACTCTACATTCGTGGGAACCGCCAATTCGTGTTATCGAGCGCTCTCTTTATAGGCTGTACATTCCTTAGCCATCCTGAGGTGACATGGTTCCTATCGTTTAGTATCGTGTTGCTTTTTCTGTTTTTCGCGCGGACTCGACACGCCGCTGTGCATTCCCTATTTGTAGGCGCTGGTGTGCTTCTTGTTACAGCTCCATGGTGGCTAACGATCATTTTAAGGCATGGGGTAGCACCATTTATTGCGGCGTTGGGAACAGGCTCACACACGATTCAAGTGTTGATAGATCTGATCAAGTTCAACTTCACAGGCGAACCATACTCCGGGTTGCTGGCTATATTAGGACTCCTGGGGATATTTGTTTGCTTTGCGGACAGAAGGTTCTTCCTCCCTGCCTGGCTAATGGCGATACTGGTGCTGGCGCCTCGTAGCGGCAGCACTTATGCGACTATTCCCCTGGCTATGCTTATCGCCCTAAGTGTAGATAGATTGGTGCTGCCAGGCATCAGTCGCATGAGCGAAATCACGCGAGCAGGAGCAGAAGCCGCATCTATGCCTATGGGTGCTACGCCGCAACATTGGTCAAAGCAGTTGCTCCCAAAACTCGCCCTCGGCTACTTCTTTATTTATGCTCTAATGTCTGCGTGGTCGATGCCAACTTTAGTCGGGCCGATCCTGAAGGCATTGCCGAAAGGTGAGCGCGACGCAATGGCATGGATCGCGGCCAGCACACCCAAAGAAAGTCGGTTTATAGCATTGACTATGAGAAACCCCTGGGAAGATAGCACTTCAGAGTGGTTCCCTGTACTGGCTCAGCGCACCAGTCTTGCTACGCAGCAGGGCACAGAATGGATACCGGATCTCTATCTGAAAAGAACCAACCAGTTTGTTGCTTTGCAAGCATGTGCCATGCGGGATGTCGATTGCCTCACTGCCTGGTCAGGGCAATGGAATGCTGAGTTTACACACGTTTATGTACGCAAGGCGACATCAGGTTCACTGAAGACTTGCTGCTCTCTCTTGGAGCGTTCACTGAATGCTTCATCTGCGTATGCCCTAGTTTACGACGGTCCGGGCGCGATGATTTTTGAGGCACGCACTCCTAAGAGTAACTTCCTTAGATGAATCGCATACATTACTGGACTGAGATGGGACTATACTCGACAGAATGGACAGTATAGCGAAAACGATAGGGCATGGCAAGAAGCAATCCTGTCTAAGTTCGGCCAACCGGCCCGACCTGAGATACACAGGTGGATGGCCAAGATGCTATCTGAAATAGGAATGGAAGTCGAAAGCCGGAACGAAATTGATATAGCTAATGATCTGCAAAGCGCTCACTAGACGCAAACGATCATGAAAATCATAGGCGATCAGGTGACAGTTACACCAACAGCTTCAACAATATCCATTGGCCGCACGGCGAGCACGGATCTAATGAGATGGATTGACATACGCAATATTGGCCTGATACTCTTTGGCTTTGTACTTGTGTTGGCCTTAGTTCCTCCTACTCGTTTCTACCCCCTGAACGACGACTGGATATATTTCCGGTCCGTAGGACGGTTACTTCAGTGGTCTTATGGAGTACCCGATTGGT
>JBBRVL010000123.1:0-9814 GCA_038246925.1 Chloroflexia bacterium | reverse complement strand
CGCGGCCACACATCAGGTAGCCACGCATCCTCTCTTACCGGAGGGTGAAGGATCGGAATATGCAGAGGCGCGGTATCCTTCTCATCAACAGGGCGTGGTCTGTCGATCGTGTGGTGGTAATCATCGAGCGCCTGCAAGCCTGGTGATTTGGGAGGCTGCCAGTTGTCTATCAGCACTGTGCTATTGCTGTCTGTTAAAGGACGGTCGATGGCCAATGGCGGACGACGAAGACTTCCAAGTTGGCTCGCCCATCCTGGGAGAAGAGGCAGCATCCGTCGTGCGAGGATTGCGCCAAACGTCAACACAAGCAGCGTCTCTGCGATAGGGAATCGCTGTTGGCCGAGTACCTTTGGCACCCAGAAGAACGGGATACTGAACGCCACCGCCGCCAGCGCGGTAGACGGCTTCAGCAAGGCAAGCAGCCCCCAGAGCGCCAACGCGGTAAGCATCAAGGGCAGGCTATTCGCGGCGTAGTACAGGCCGATTAGAAGCGCCATGCCTGCTACTACCGCTCCATTACGCGCCGTTTCACGCGCTGCATCCGAGTACCTTCCCTTCGGCCTATCGAGCGCAGCCCCCGCCCACCTTCCGAGGGAAGACACGCCAAATCCAGCAGACACAATGGAAGCCATGCTGAACAGCAAATAGAGAAGCGGAAAACCAAGCGCATTCCATAACGGCTTCTCGATGGTGTGGCGGGTAACACCCGCAGTACCGTGGGCCGGGAAGCGAGTAGAGTATTGCTTCAAGGCGTTGTAGGCCGAGCGTGGAGTAAAGTCTGGGCGCACAATAGCGAAGTGGTTGGCGGGCTGCTCCGGGTGGGGGTCAGGCTCACGGAAGTACCAGACCATCATCGGCCCCATCCAGGGCCACTCGCTCTGCGCCCGCTCGTACCCCTCTACTTCCCACCTCGCCTGGGTCTGCTCGTCAACGCTTTTCCCCCAGATATTATTTCCACAGGGGTTGGCCGAGTCTCTCTTCTTGCAATCTTCCTCCCATCCCGGAGGAAGACTCATCCAGGCGTATTCGCTGATCCAGATAGGAGTCTCGGTATCGCCAAATTGCTCCATCACGCGGCGCAGCAGGATTGGCCTGGAGAAATTGAGGCGCTTGAGATCCGTGCGTCGCTCGCTGGGAGGTTGTCCGAGGCCGTATAGCATCGTTGAGAGGATGTCGAAGTAGGGGGCTGCTCCCTCTCGATACATCCCTTCGAGAAAGAGCACATCGTTGAGGTTAGCGACCGAGTTCTCGGCTGTGGGGGCAAGGGCTGCGCTCAAGATTACAGCGTCGGGATTGGCGCGCTTGGTACGCTCGTATGCCACCTTGAGCAAGGCCGTATACTCTTTCGGACTGACCGGGTGCCCGCCCCACTCGCCGTAGAGGTTCGGCTCATTCCAGATCTGGAAGTACTTTATCTTACCCTTGTAGCGGCTGACCACAGCCTCCACAAAATCACCGTAATCCTCGTTGCGGGCGGGCGGCCCCTTGTGGAATTGCTGGACGTCATCTCCAGGCATACGCGCCCAGAGTGGCGGACTGTCGAGGCGTGCGATGATCTGAAGGCCATGGCTCACGCAAATATCGACCAGGCGATCATACTTGGCCCAGGCATCAACAGTAACACCCGGATTGCGAGTATCGAGAAAGTTGTCTTTGCCGCTGATCTCGATATCGTTCCAGGAAAAGCCCTGGCGCACCCACTTGAACCCGCCATCCTGGATCATCTGCGCGCTGCGCTCCAACTTGGCGGGGTCCACTTCCTTCTCAAAGAAAGTATTGATACCGAGTGGGTTCACGTCCGTATGATTTATCGGTGGGCTGCCTTGTGGAAGGGGTCCCCATACCACGCCGCCGTTCGCATACTGGTCAGCGAGCGATACGAGGGTGAGGCCCCCAAGGGAAGAGGCAAAGAGGAGGAGGGCGGCAAGTGCGCGCGCCACGGGGTTGGCGGCTACCCTTCGGGAATTATGAATTGTGAATTGTGAATTGTGAATTATAAAGAAACCCCTCAATCCAAATTTCATAATTCAAAACTCATAATTCATAATTCATAATTCCCGGAGCGCAATACCCACGCCAGCACCCCTGCGATTGCTACCAGGAAAAAGGTCAGGAGGCTAAAGAGCAGGGAGGAGCGGTGGACTTCTATTGTGATTGCAGCTATTCCCGGCAAGTCGATGCTCTGGGCAGTGGGGGCGAAGAGACGTCCACCAATTGACACATCTCCAGGGTCGGAAGGGTCGGCAGCTACACGTATCTGCAAGGTATGCTGCCCTACTCGTAGCTGATCGCCCAGGGCGCTCGCAATCGTAACCACACTGGGCTTGCCGCTTGGCGCAGCGTCCATATAAGCATTACCGGCGCTATCACGAGGTAAAGCCTTATCTACCCTGTCTGATCTGCCGTCAATAGACACATAATACCTGGCCGAAATAACCTCGGAATTAGTAAGCGCGGCGGTGGCGGTTATTGGCACAAGCGTTACTTTGATATCAGTACCCACAAAGGGTACTTCGAGCGTATCCCCTCGGGCGCTGGGCGCCACGGCTACGCTGCCAGGCGCGTCAGGTTGCATGTAAATACGCCAACCGGGACCGGCCTCAACCGCCGTAGAGATTGGGCCCCACACTCCCGGCCCGGCTGGACCTTTCTCCTCGCGGATAGCGGTCTGAACTGCGCGGTAAGTAGCGCCCGCGACAAAGTCGAAATTGACAAGGCCGAAATAATACTCACTCACGTCGTTCGGGATGTCACCTACCTGGCGCATGTACCAGATAGTGAATACGCCCGCCCAGGGCCAATTGTCGCGGGCATACCGAATACCACGAACGGTGTAGTCAGCCTGCTCCTGAGGCGACACGCGCCCCCAGAAGAGAAGCTCTTCTTTCATATCGGGCGGTGACGCATTCCAACCATACTCGTTGAACCAGACGGCTTTGTCCTCGTCGCCGTTCTTTACCATCACCTCGCGCAGTAGCTCAACGCGGCGGAAGTTGAGTTTTTCGCGGGAGGGTTCCTCCTCAGGAGGTGAATCTTTGCCGTAGGCATTGGCCGACATAGCGTCAAAGTACTGCCCAGCCCCTGCGTCGTACATCTGCTGCAAATAGTCGAACTCGTTCAAATTGCCGTTGTACTCTAAACGCTCGTTGTTAGTGGCGAGGGGGGCAGCCAGTATGATCATGTTAGGGTCAGCAGCTTTGGCGTGGGTGTACGCGATTCTCAATAATTCGACATATTCAGCAGCGTTGACAGGTCGCCCGGTTGCCCATTCCCCTTTGAGGTTCGGCTCATTCCAGACCTGGATAGCAGCTATGCGTCCGTGATACCTCTTTATGAAGGTCTCTATGAAGGCTCCAAAATCTGCCAAATGCTCGGCGGAAGGTGGAGCTTTGGGATCAGGATTGTCAGGGTGCGACCAGCCGGGCGCGCTATCGATGCGGGCAATTATGCGTAAACCGTGCTGCTCTGCCAAATCGACTATACCATCGAACTTGTCCCACGCATTCTGGTTATTCTTGACATCCCAGTATTCGCGGCCCGGAGCGGGGTCCGCCCGGTATTCCAGCTCGGCCCAGGGGAACTGCTGCTTGACCCACCCGACGCCCATTTCCTCCGCCATCTGGAAAGTCTTATCTTTCTTCCAGCGGTCAACCTCTTTGTGAAGGAATGTATTCACGCCATAAGGCTGCACTTCCGCCAGTGGAATAGGACTCGGCGTGCGCGCAGACCTGGCAGCGGCGGGGTCCATAAAAGGGGCGAGGTACAGACTCTCCACTACCAGCAAGAGCAATGCAAGCGCGAGCGCCAGCCGGAGGAGGAGCCTGAGCCGTGCGGGGGAAAGCCTTACAGACAAGCTGCCTGTATTCAGGTCACTGCTATTATATGCAGGTAGAGAGCGATCGGTATCGAGGGGCAGTGGCTCAGTGGTCCTGCCATTGGAGACCCCCCCTACCGTTCGGGTGCCTGGTGCTGCAAGTGGCTGGAGAGGCTGGGAGTCGGCCACCTGTGGAAGGGGGTTGGTGGTCGCTATAGACGCCCGATCCGGCAGCCCGGTCGCGTCTTCGGATATTATTCGCTGCCCACCGCCGGGAACAGTCTCTTTTGACAAAGAAGTGGCTCCTCTCATCTCAAGCCACAAGCGCCATATCGCGGCCGGAAGCCATGAAGAGGAATAGTGCGCGTTGATTGTTTTGAATGTTTGACCTTAAAGCACATTATACATATTAATCCACTAAGGGCCAATCCGGTCTATGCAAAGGGAGTGGCGCATACGGCAGATGTAGGGGCGGACCCACGTGTCCGCCCTTGCCTGGTTTGCGCCCTAACCGGGCGGAACGGTGGGCCCGCCCCTACGGTAGTGTATCTTCTCTTTTAGCCATTCCCTGTGCAAACCCAGACCACTTTCTTTGTGGTATAATATCCCCTGCCCGCACGACGCTATTGCCCGGTGAGTTATCCACATAGGTAAAACGTGCAAATCCAGCCAGGGTTCTGTATAACCGAACGTCGTAGATGGAAATTACGAATCACCTTATCTCAATTCGTAATTCGTAACTCGTAACTCGTAACTCGTAATTCGTAATTCGTAATCAGGTAAAACGTGCAAGCACACTCATATGAAACCGCTTCCCTCCCCGAGGAAGAGAATGATATGCCTGAGACCACAGGCAACCAGCAAAAAAGTCGCGCTCCCATCACCAAGCCGAACAGCCTGGTAACCCGCTCACTGGTGAGCCTGCCACCGAGGGCAGAAGAACGCGCGCTGCGTGCCCGGCGACTGAGGCTAGCCTTGATCAGTGGGCGCGTGGTATTGGATGGCTTCCTGCTGGTGGCGGCATTTGTAGTGGCCTACTGGCTGCGATATGTGTTGGAGTTTGGCCGCGACGTTATTTCGGCAGAGTCGTTTCTATCGCTCCCCGCTTTTTACCCGTACATAGCGGCTTTTGTACCCATCACTCTCATCACCTTCTACACGCGTGGATTATATGCACTCCCGCGGGGCGCTTCATGGTTCGATCACGTGCGCATCACCATGAGCGCATCCCTGGTCGGCGTGGCTGCCCTCACTCTCGGCGCTCTGCTCCTTACCCGCGACCTGCCCAGCCGCCTCCTGTTCGTATACCTGTGGGTCTGCACTGTCGCCATCTTCGGCGTCGAACGCTTTGCTTACAGGCATCTGCGTATGTGGCTGTGGCGGCGAGGCATCAACGTCAGGCGAGTGCTTGTGGTCGGTGCGGGCGTCGCGGGACAGCGCATCATGAAAGACATAGTAGAGCGTCCCCAGTTAGGATACAAGCTTCAGGGATATGTAGCAGAGAGCGGAGATACCCCCGCAAGCCCCGCATGGCGCGTGCCGGTCAAGGTACGCAACGGCGCAGGACCCCAGAGACTTGGCGGCCTCAAAGACGTGCAGCGCGTGATAGGCATGCAAGACCTGCACGAGGTAATCGTCGCCCTTCCCGCAACGCACCACGCGCAGATACTTGGCATCATTGATAGTTGCCGTGAATTCGGAGTCGATTTCAAGCTGGTGCCCGACCTGTTCGAGATGCGCTTCAACGAGGTGCGTATTGATGCTGTAAACGGTGTACCCCTCATCGGCGTGAAGGACCTTGCTCTTCAAGGCTTCAACCTATTTGTCAAGCGGGTGTTGGACGTGCTGCTCGCTGTCGGTGCGATTATCGTGGCCGCGATCCCGATGCTGCTCGTAGCGGCAGCTATCAAGCTCGACTCACCCGGCCCTGTGCTTTTCAGGCAGAGGCGTGTTGGCAGGAGCGGCAAAGAGTTTATCTGCCTCAAGTTCCGCTCGATGGGGAAGGACGCCGAGGAACGCCTGCAAGAACTGCTCGACCGCAACGAGGCCGACGGCCCTCTCTTCAAAATGAGGAAAGACCCACGTCTCACAAGGGTAGGCAAATGGCTTCGGCGCACATCGGTAGACGAATTGCCCCAGATATTTAATATCCTACGGGGCGAGATGAGCTGGGTCGGCCCACGCCCACCCACGCCCTCTGAAGTCGCCAGGTACAACGACTGGCACCACAAGCGCCTCGATGTGACCCCCGGTCTCACGGGCTTGTGGCAGGTCAGCGGCCGCTCCGACCTCACCTTCGACGAGATGGTCAAGCTCGACCTCTACTATGCCGAAAACTGGTCTCTCACAGTCGATACAATGATAATCCTGAGGACGGTGCCCGCAGTGCTGAGGCGCAAAGGGGCATACTAAGGGTAAGACATTCACCCATAGCAAACGCCGTATCAACTCGATACGGCGTTGTTTCATTTTAAGTTGTTAAATTGAAACACGTACACAATCGGAGCTATTTCACGACAAACTCACCCACCATCCCGGTGTCCTCATGTATCTCGCAGTAAAGCTTATACGTCCCCGCAACAGCAGACGCAATGTCAATAGTTTTGCTCTGGCCAGGGGAGAGCTTCGTCTCGGGGAAGAGGTCCTTCACCTCTACCTCGTGGATATTTTGCCCCGCGTTCGTGACGGTTATCTTTATCGGCTTTCCAGCTTCCGCCGTGTAAGTAACCGGGTCGAATAGGTTGTCTTTAGCAGTAATCGTAATTCCCTGCGAGTTGCCGGTTGCGGTCCCACTTGCTTCGCTATTGATTGCAGGTCCGGCTTCGCTGCCACAGCCCGCAAAAGCTACCACAGACAAAGCAGACAAAAATAACGTCGCCAGGTGTTTTCTTGACATCAAAGTGCTTTTGCCCCTCCTGTAGGTAAATCAGGTTCAACTCTACGAAACGAACAATCAGAGTCGTAATTCGTAATTCGTACTATCTCGCGCCGCCTACCTCAACAGGGGCAGCATGAGGATTGGCCTTTTCTGTAGAAAGTTCGCTCTGGACCTGAGCCTCGACAGGCACAGGCGCGGGCGCTTGTACTTTTCGGGTTGGGCCAAACACGAGAAAGCCCATGATCATCAAGTACGAGAAGTAACCGATAAGCTGCATCAGAGAAGGTTTCGATGTGTAGCCTATCAACGCCTGCAACACCGAGCCGAGCGGGCTTCCCGCAGGCAGCCATTGGCCGGTGTCCCATACCTGCGCTACAAGAGGCGGTAGCCAGTTGACTTCCTCAAACTCGTGGATTGCATAGCGCAGGATAGCAGCGCCGAAGACCAGCAGTAATACGCTCGTAAACTTGAAAAAGGCCTTCATATTGAGGCGCACCCCGACCACATATACAGCCCAGCCGACCAGGACAGACGCGGCAATTCCAACAATCCCGCCGATCACGGTCGCCGTGCCGGAAGACTGGAACGCCGAAGCTGAGAGAAAGAGGGCGGTCTCCACCCCTTCACGGGCGACAGTGACAAAGGCAACGGTGAAAAGCCCCCATGATGCGCCTTTGGCAAAGCTCTCCCTTATGCTCTGCTCGAGCGATCCCTTGATATAGCGCGCTTGCTTCGACATCCAGTAGATCATGTAACTGAGCATACCGACAGCCAGGAGCGAAGTCACACCTTCGTATATCCCCTTCGCAGGGTAATCAAACTGCGCGCCGATAAGCTGCAGCGTTACACTGAACAGGATCGCTAGTCCGGCGGCGCTCAACGCCCCGGCCCACACCGGCAGCCAATGGTCGCCACGCCCTACCTTTTTCAGGTAGCCGAAGATTATGACAATAATGAGAGCAGCTTCCAGACCCTCACGAAACGTCAATACAGCAGCAGCTAGATTCATCGATTTCCTTTCCTTTACGCAGAGTTGTACGTTATTCATGCTATTGGAATATGCGCCGGTGAGAAGATAAGAAGGCAGCAAACTACATAGCTAAATTAAGGTACATTAATTTAGCCAGTGTGTCAAGGGTATTTTGTTAAGTTAAGACAGATATTTATGCGGAAAGGATGAGTTAGGCGGTCAAGCGATGAATGAGACCAGGCGTGTCGTAATACGTAGAGTTGGTAGTTGGTAGTTGTTAGTTCTTAGTGATTGCTAACAACTAACAACTACCAACTACCAACTACCAACCTAATGAGGTCTCGCGGCCTACTCTTCTCTAGGCGTAACAGGCTCCGGGTTTATAAAGATGTCCCCATTTTCTACTTTCAGGTCGTACTTACCTGAATTGCCGGTAGCGGGGAGGGATACGGCTTCGCCCGTTGTGATATCGAAATGGGAGCCGTGTAGGGGGCACTCAAGTATCCAGCCTCGAATGTCTTCATAGAAGTCGCCGTCTGCGAGCGAGGCCTCGGCGTGCGTACAAGTATCACCGATAGCATAGAAATCGCCGCCGGCATTACAGATTGCTATGTCTATACCCTCTACACTGACCTGGGTTACCGTATCGGGCGGTATCTCTTCAACCTTGGCCACCCGAACCCAACGGGCGCAATTAGCTTGATCGTCCATATAGAACTTCCGACTGCAAGTGGCGTTCCACTGTTCCTGCGCCAGGGGTAGCGTACCCAGAATGCGGCAAAAGAAGAAGGGTTAGCCTCCAGCTAATTGCGCCACGGCATCACCCAGAGCTAATGGCCACAGGAGTAGATAAGCATTTTGCCCGCGCAAGCAGCAAAGGAAAAAGCCCTCAGGGGTAAATACCTGAGGGCTTTTTCCTTCGTGAAATTATGAGTTACTTTATTCCCGATTCATAATTACCAAAAGGGGATCATGTCTTGAGGCGAGGATCGAGCGCGTCTCGGAGAGCATCCCCTATAAAGTTGATAGAGAGCACTGTCAGCAGGATCATCAAGCCGGGGAAGAGCACCATGTAGCCGCGTATTTCCTCGAAGGGATTAAGGTTCGTAATGAACTGCATGAACTCGCGCGCACCCTCCAGCATATTGCCCCATGAAGGTGTTGGATCGCGAATGCCCAGGCCCAGAAATGATAGGGCCGACTCGGCGATGATGTACTGACCCACAGAGAGCGTAGCCGCTACGATGATAGGCGCGACTGAGTTAGGCAGCAGGTGGCGCATGATAATCCTCATATTGCTCGCCCCAAGTGCCCTCGTTGCCTCTACGAAGTCGAGCGCGCGCAATGATAATATCGACCCACGCACCAGGCGGCTAACACCCAGCCACCCGAAGATAGTCAGCACTATGATAATAGTGATCATAGAACCAAGCCCCCTGCCGAAAGCGTTCTCCATGACCTGCGACTGCGAGAGCATTTTTGATGCGATCAGCAGGATCGGCAATTCTGGGATTGAGAGCATCAGGTCCACGAACCTCATCAAAATCGTATCTACCAGTCCTCCGTAGAAGCCCGCGAGCGCTCCTACGAGTCCGCCGATAAACACAGTGAACAGAGTAGTTATCAGACCTACGGCTAGAGAGATTCGTCCGGCGTAGAACAAGCGAGCGAAGATATCCCTACCAACCTCATTCGTGCCCAGTATATGCAACCCCTTGGCGCTGCTATAGAACATTGGCTTCGTGGAGGTAATGTTGCCATTAACGATAGCGGGAAGCAACGCCTCATCATCTATATACTCCACCGTGAAGCCGGTAGTTGCCTCCATGATGATCGGCACGAAGATGCAGCTCAGGACCAGGATGATCAAAGTGGCCATCCCCAGGACCCCTAGTTTGTGCTTACGGAACCGCCGCCAGGTTAGTACGAGCTGACTGGGTTCGGCTGGCGCTGTTAGTTCATCTAGCCTGACCGCTGTTGTTGCCATAATAAGGGACCCTCCAAATTGCATAACAGATCATACGTACCGGTGGTGAGTTGTTAGTTCTTGGTTCTTGGTGATTGCTAACAACTAACAACTAACAACGCACCACTGATCCCCGATCCCTAACCCCTAATCCCTAATCCCTAGCTAAACCTGATCCTGGGGTCG
>JBBRVL010000122.1:0-9880 GCA_038246925.1 Chloroflexia bacterium | reverse complement strand
CTTCGCAGGACGTGGGCATTGCCACCTGGATCGAAGGCACGGTTGCTAACCATATCATGTACGTGCCGTATAATACCGAAAATGCGGCCCTATTCCAGGCCGTCAAAACCGGTGCGACGGTTAGAGTGACTATGAACACCGGTCAGGTCTTCATCTTTGCTGTAACCCGCGCTGAGCGCGCCGCAAATGGCCCGGCAACTTCCGATGGGCAGTTTACGGTGACCACTGCCATGCGCCAGGACCACGCCGGAGTGACTCTCTTCCTGATTGGTGATCCCGCTGCCGACCGCGCCGTTGTCCAGGCCGACTTCACCGGCACCATCCAGTAGGAGCGTCCTTGCTCTCGGATAACGGTGAGGTACAGCCGCCACGGCCCAAGATACAGCCTGGCGAGACGCTCATGTTCATGGGTGATCATACATCGCCTGACACCGAGGGCTACGTTCGCGTCATTCGAGATGTCCTCGCCCGCTTCCACCCCACTTTACGTCCCAATCTGATCAGCACAGGCTCAAGCGAGCAAACAGCACGCGCTCTCAACTCGGATGTCCTTCACAACCTCCTGCTATCATCCCGCCCTGATTGGCTCATAATTGGCATTGGCCTTGCTGACGCTCTGAGGGAGCCGCTACTAGCACCTCTGGTCGAGCAATGGCAGGCGGCACGCGCTACCGCAGAGGCAGATGAAGCGACCTTTGGCAGAGAACGAATTGGCAATGGAAGCGCTCCCGGCAGAAAGAATGTTGAATCTTACCGGCTCTCACGCGTCGATGCATTCGGGTCGCATTTAGGCGAGGCCGTAGGTCGACTCACGAGCGCGGGACTGCGCCCGGTTTTGCTTACGACTGTGCTGGTTGGGGAAGACCTCACGCACCCATTGAATATCATCTTGAAGAGATATAACAAAGCTATCCGCGATGTCGCAAACCAGAGTGTACTGCCGGTGGTAGACGTTGAACGAGCTTTCAACGACTTATTCCTGAGAGCCGGGCAATACAAGCAAAGGGTATCCCTCGCGGGATACAGAGGCGATATCAGCCCGCAGGGTGAGGCTTTACTTGCTCGAACTTTTCTCCACGCCTTCGGCTTGCTTCCTTACCCAGGTTACCGGCCATTGCGATAGGGGCAAGAGAAACTGCCAGCATTGCATCGTGCCCCGCTCTATGAGCAGGTACTATATCCTCTACTCTAGCCGTTGAAGACGTAGAAGTAGAGCAGCGCCGCTGCAATTATGGTCAAAAAGAGGATCGTGCCCCAGGGTACACTCGCAAGAGCGGAAGGACTAGTACGCCGTGCTCCTGTTGCATCTCTTCCCAGTAGATATGGGACATCCGCGACAACGGTATTCGGCCTGAAAAGGAGGGCTGCCTTCAAGCGTAATGCGCTCTGATTGTGCAGGAGATACTCCCACGGCTTCGCCGGAATCGTCTCTGGAAGCACTATAGTTATCGTGTCATCTCTCGATTGCGCGTCGAGGGCGTCGATATACGATAGGAGCGGCCCAATTAGGGATCTATAAGGGGACTCGATTATGACGAGGTTTATGTCAGAACTCGGAAAGTGCTTTTTCCATTCGTCACTGAACCTCTGTGCTTCTTCCGGGTCTTCCCCTTCGCTAATATGTACGGCGGCCACATTCTTGGAAAGAGAGCGAGCATAGGCCAGTGCGCTCATTGAGACAGCATTCAATGACGCTACGGGCACGATAAAGGTGTGCTTATAGCTGCGCGGTTCGGTTGGGATCGGCACTGCTTCCACCTCGGCAGCTACACGCTCATAGTGCCGGTTGATCGCCAGGAACAGGCCCATCAGAATGGGAATTAAGACGATTACCAGCCAGGTGCCCTGGTCCAGCTTAGTTATTGTCGCCACCAGGAAAACCGTGAGCGTGACTATCGCGCCTATTCCGTTCATTATCAGATTTCGCCACCACCCCGGTGGCCTTGTCCTCCACCACCGGGCAACCATGCCCGCTTGTGAGAAGGTGAACGCACCCATAACGCCGATGGCATATAACGGTATCAGGGCTGAGGTGTCTCCGTTGAAAGCAACAATAAGGATGCAGGCAAGCGCGGCCAGCGTGACTATTCCCCATGAAAAGGCCAGCTTATCGCCCCTGAACGCGTATTGCCTGGGCATGAAACGGTCACGCGCCATGAAGTAGGACAGCCTGGGGAAGTCGGCAAACGCCGTGTTAGCCGCCAGAACAAGTATGAGTGCAGTAGCTATCTGGATGAAAAACCAGAGCGGATGCGCTCCAAACATGGTAGGCAAGATAAAGCGCGCAAGCTGTGACACCACGGTTTCGCTCTCACTTGGAATCACTCCCACTGCCCACGCAAGATATGTAATGCCCGCGAACATGATAATTGAGATAACGCCCATCCACACAAGCGTTATTCGGGCGTTCTTAGCCTCCGGCGGCTTGAAGGCGGGAACACCGTCTGCTATCGCTTCAACGCCTGTTAGAGCAGCGGAGCCTTGAGTAAAGGCACGCAATAAGAGGAGAATCCCAACATTCTGTACAGCTGTGGTGTCATGCGCCTCAAGAGGTGGCACATAACCTATATCGCCGCCCACGCCCAGCAGAACCCTCATAAGGCCATAAATGATCAAGCCCAGGATTCCGATTATAAAGAGGTAGGTGGGCACAGCAAATATATTGCCCGCTTCCCTGAGGCCCCTCAGATTGACTACTGTGATAAAAATGACGACGACCACGGCGAGTTCCACACGAATGCCGCGCAGGTTCGGGAATATTGAGTATATAGCTGCAATTCCAGCGGCGACGCTCACTGCGACCGTCAGGATGTAGCCGATCAAAATGGAAGCAGCCGCAGCGAGACCGGGTAACGTCCCCAGGTTATCTTTAGCTACGATATAGGTGCCACCGCCCCGAGGATAGGCTGCTATTGTTTGGCGGTATGACGCGACAACGATGATCATCAAGAGGATGACCGCGAACGCCAACGGTAATGCATATGAGAGGGCCGCTGTCCCGGCGAGGACCAGGATGCGTAAGATTTCTTCCGTTGCGTACGCTACCGAGGAAAGTGCGTCTGAGGAGAGTATAGCAAGTGCCTTAATGTTCGTGAGCCGCTCGTGCATCGAGTGCTCGGAACTTATAGGTGCTCCTATGAGGATACGCTTGATTCTATTGAAGACGCGCCCGAACCTGCCCCGTGGGGCATCGGTGGCAATCGAGGCGCTGAGTACGTTAGGTCGAAGGCGCTTGAACGGGCCTGTACTGCGGCTGTACTTGATGAACCGGTCCCCAGGCAGGCTCCCCTTAATCAATTCCTCCCCGCGAAGGTCATGCCTGAGACTATGCGGCGTGCCAGTGGTGGCGTCTTCACCAGCCATGGAGGTGTCTGAACCAGGTTCAGCGTCCGGTTGATCCTCGCTTCCTCGTTGGGCTTTTGCGCTTTCCGACTCGGGGTCCTTCCCTACTGAGGCGAAACTGGGCCTTTCTGCCTTCTTTTCCGAGTCAGGTTCAGTTTGAAGCGCTTCGTCCTCAGACTTCGACATATAGTTCAATACCTTTAGCTACAATCTTACCGCTTTATTACCGCTTTATTACCGCTTTATTACCGCTTTATTACATTGCTCAACATGAACATAACATTAGCAGGTCGTTCGGCCAGTCGACGCATGAAATATGGGTACCACTCTTTGCCGTACGGGACATAAACGCGCATGTTATAACCCTGCCGCACCAGATCGCCCTGTAGTTCTCTACGCACTCCATACAGCATCTGAAACTCGAATTTCTCGGGGGCGATCCAGCGCGCGGCCGCAAACTTCTTGGTGTACTCGATGAGCCTCCTGTCGTGAGTAGCGATACCCGGGTAGTTCCCTTCCGTGAGCAACAATTTAGTTAGTCTTGCGTAGTTAGCATCAACGTCCGATTTCTTCGGATAAGCTACTTCTTCAGGCTCGTTGTACGCGCCCTTGCAGAGTCGTACACGCGCTCCTAGCTGATTCATCTCGCGGATGTCACTCTCAGTCCTATATAAATACGATTGCAAAACAACGCCCACGTTTCTATAGCCAGCTTCGTGCCACAATCTTCGAAACATGTTAAGAGTACGGTCGGTATAAGCTGAGCTTTCCATATCAAGACGCACAAAATTATTCAACTGTTTTGCGTTCTCGCAAATACGGCATACATTCCGAAAGCAGACTTCTTCATCTACATCCAGGCCCATTTGTGTCAGCTTGAGCGACACATTGGAGTCGATTGCAGTTGCGACAATCTTATCAAGAATCCGCAGGTACGAATCGGCGGCAGAGTTGGCTGCTTCCACACTATCTACGTTCTCGCCCAGTTGATCAAAAGTTGCTTTGATACCTGCCTTGTTAAGTTCAGCGATAGCGCGCACGGCCTGATTCAGTGTTTCTCCAGCCACGAAGCATAAGGCAAACCGCCGAGCCGCACGATTATGCAAGGCAACGTTCTGTAGCTCTCGGCTGTTCGACATAGAGAGAAATGCTTGTCTGAGCATGTTGTAACTCCTCCTTGAGTTAAACACAACAACGCCCGGCCACAAAACTGTATGGCCGGGCGCTGCCTGGTGCTAAGGGGCAGGCGTGGCCGTAGAGTTGACGATGTCCTTGTCGGTCCAGATCGTGTCCGGGAAGGCCTCAAAGCACCCTTCGCAGTACTCCCCAACGCCTATCGCGACTATCTGTACTTCTTTGCTCTCGCCAGGCTTGAGGTCGATGACGTTTCCAACGGCGCTCCCTACAATCGCACGAGAGCTATCTCCGGCAGGTTTGTCGTAGAAGAAGACTTTGACTGTGCCATTCCTGACCGTGGCAGGTTCGGGGACATGCGTAGGCGCATTAGGCGTGGGAGTCCCTTGCGCGCCCGGCGGTACTTTGACATTATTTGTCACTCGAACGGTGACGATAATCTGCTCGCCATCTTGCCTGGGTGCGCCTATTTTTTCTACGGTCAGCCCATTAACGTAGGTGGAGACGGGCGTCGGCGGCACACTTTCGAATTCGTTCCGAGGAGGCCAGACTCCACTTATTACGGCGAACATTGCGCCCAGGGATAGAAGGGCTATAATAACCGCAATGATTATGGTGATAGGGCGTGGGCCACGGCGCACCCTCGTGCGTCTTTCGGCAACGACCTCAACGTCTTTGGTACCGCGGTCGGCGGCCCCACGCGGCGCTGTCTGCAAGGCACAACCTCCTATGGAGAGAACCCAAGCTCAGAGTGGTGCGGGCGCCTGACCTCGCGCAATGAGGACTTACCCAGGCCACATTGCAACTATCTCGCCCGACGCTGGGTATTATAGCACTGCAAGGTGCACGTGGCAAGCGTACATTACGTGCGCTGTTATGCTGGCCCGTCGCCCTCACAACTAGATATTATCAGTCGTACAGGCAGCGACCCACAGGACTGAAAGTCATGCCCTTTAAGACGCCTGCTGACCCTCCGTCAGACGTGGCATATCACGCAGCCTTTTGAGGACGCGCTCTGCCTTTGCCTCGGTGAGATGGGAAAGATCAGATATATTCAACCGCGCACACAGCTTCGATTGGGCCATGCCTTGTTCGGAGGCGGCCTCGACGATCATCCCTATCTGCGAAGCCGTCGCCATGCCAGGGGCCGCAGTCTTCAATTCCCCAAGTGCGCTCGGGTTTATGTGTCCAGGGTCCGAAAGCTTTGCTTTAACTGCAGAACTGCCATCATCTGCGTCGTCAACTCGGTCGCGCCCATAAAGGTCAAGCCCTATACCGAGCAACGACGCGCATTTCTTCAGTGCATCGCTCGCCGCCGCCTTATAATCGTCCGCGATTGAAAGCGGCTTGCCATTCTTCGATCCAGAGTTATGCCGTTTGATCTCTGCCCCGCCGAATTGCGTTTTGACGATTGTCTGCCCCCCCGGCGTGCGCACAGTTAGGCGTGCCTCAACGATGACCTCATCTTCGAGTATTTGCTTGTCCACAACCTCGAAGTCCCAGTTGAAACCAAAAACAAGGTTTAGCCGCTCGGTGACATAGCCGTGCTCTACATATGAGAATTGCATCCCGCCTCTGCCGGGCCGCACTTTGATTTCGCTCCTGGGGGTACGCTGTAAGAGGAAATCGACCTGCGCCTCGGTAAACGTCTGCATAAGTAGCTGGTGCCTGCCGTTACCTGGGCTGTCTTCATCTGACGTTGCGGATTGGATAATTTTCGAGTGAGGAACAATCTCTAGAGGTGTGTGATCCATGCGAAGCTCCTATCAATAGAGGAATCCTATAGGAACATATTAGCACAGATGTTCTCATAACGCAAGCCTATAAGCGTACCGTTGACCAAGCTAACTTTTGGGCCTGCGCTTGCCTGCACTCTTGCCCTTGAGCGTTGTTTTGCGTTCGGCCTCCCAGGTCTCAAGCGATTTTCCTGCGCGTAACGTCTGGTAGCGAACTCCGAGGTACTTCGCGTTCCGGGCCTTCCTGCGTTTGCCATCTCGGCGGTCGGCTTTTTCTAGAGAGGGCATTATTTTATCCCTTGCGGCAATAGTGAACTGAGATTAGAGAGCGTCTGGACGTTCACATGCCGCAGACTATCACAATGAGTGCCATGACTGCATACACCTGCTGTCGAGATCATTATCCCAGCCCGCGACGAAGAAAGCAATATCGGGCTATTATTAAACTCTTTGTACGCGTAGGATTATCCGTCGGAGAGGCGTGGTATGGAAGGCCGCACTTACCGCACATAATGATGAACAACATAAGAGGCTGCTCTCCTATCATGAGAGCAGCCTCTTATGTTGTTCATTTGGATGTTACAACAGACTACCGACCGGGCAATCCAGGCTGACAGTTGAGAGGGAAGAAGGTGTTGGCGATGATCTTGGATGCCTGTCCCCTCGTTACGTTGATGTTAGGTCGGAAGTATGGGCGGTTCTGTGAGTCGCACGGTTCACCCGGTCCTCCACAGTCGTAGCCACTGATTACTCCACGCCTCGACAGCCTCTGGATGAAGGCGTAGAAGGTGTTAGAGGGTGGTACGTCTGTGAATGCCTGGCCTACCGGTGGCTCCTCAAAGCCTGCTGCATTAGAGACTATCTTCGCTAGCTGCCCCCTCGTTACTGGGGTGTTAGGTCGGAACGTGCCGTCTGCATAGCCGGAGACTATACCTCGGTTAGCCAGCCTCATTATCCATACATAGAAGGTTTGAGAGGGTGGCACATCCGAGAAGCGTTGCCCACTCACTGCTTCCGAGAAGCCAGCGGAATTGGATACCATCTTCGATGCTTGTCCTCTGGTAACATCGTTGTAAGGACGGAAGGTGTTGTCTGAGTACCCGGAGATGATACCCCGACAGTACAGACACTTGATGTAGATGTAGAACGGGTTGAACTGGTCTACATCCGAGAACGTCATCACGCACTCGGTTAGCACGCTGGTTGGGCTGGGAGTTGCCGTGCGTGTGGAGGTGCGTGTGGACGTGTTTGTCGGTACAGCTGTTGTAGTAACCGCTGTGTTAGTGGCTATGTTGGTAGGCACATTGGTATTGGTAGGCACAACAGTGAAAGTGCCAGTAACCGTGGGAGGCACCACCGTACTTGTGTTGGTGGGCAGAACAGTGTTTGTGATAGTGCTCGTAGGAGTTCGGGTGGAGGTAGCTGTTATGCTGATGACCGCTGTCACCGTGCGGGTGATCGTGCTAGTGGCCGTGCGGGTCGCCGTTACTATCGCTGTTGTGAAAGGAGTGGCAGTTCTGGTGGAGGTTGGCACCACCGTTGTCGTGCCGCAGGCTCCACCGGAAGGAGCTACGCGCTCTATGTACTGCGCGTTTACCCCGGTGAGCTTTGTAGAGACGATCACGTTCGCGCGGCTCATCTCATAGACGCCTGTGGCATTGGTGACTAGGAGATTGCCGTTCGGTAACTCGTAGACCCCACGTGGGCCGCTAACAGCCGTGTAGCGAGCAATAAATGTACCTGTAGGTGTGTACTCTAGCACGCCCGATTCCGTGCCGCTGAAGTTCGCCACAAGGACATTACCTATGGCAGACTGGGCAACCTGCTGTGGGAAGTTATTAACAGGTGCGAAGTTGTCCAGATATGAACCAGCCGAGCTATAGTGGTGGACGAACTGGCTGGTGATACCCGGCACCAGATAGTCCACCTGGCGGGAGAAGATATCGAACGGGCCGTCCAACCCTCCCGAGCCGTTTGCGATGAAGTTGCCCACATAGTTGCCGCCGGCGTCGAACTCTGCTACCGAGTCCTGATTGGCCCCGCCTGTAACAGTGACGAGCAGGTTGCCGTTCGGCCTGTGCGTAATACCAATTATGTTGTCGAGGATAGCCGTGTTAGGGCCTCCCGCGGGAGCAAATACACCCATGTACGTACCGTTCAGAGCGTATCGTTGAACGACATCCCTGATCTGGTCCGACACCAGGACGCTGTTACCGTCAGTGCTGAGGATAGCGTTCTTGGGTGTGGCAAGGTTGACCGAGTCGGTCGGTATGTAGTCAGCGTTGACCAGGTTGCCGGTGATTGGATCGAATGCCATAACGCGGTCAGCGCCAGAGTCGGGTATCAAGAGCACCGGCGCACCCCCACCTGGATTACACGTTGCCGTAACACTCGGTGTGAGTGCTATCGTCGGGATGATCGTCTCTATAGGTGTAGGTGGCACAACCGTGGAGGTCTGTGTGCTTGTTGGCGGCACCAGTGTGGCGGTCCTCGTGCTGCTGGGAGGCACCAGCGTAAGGGTAGTAGTGCTGGTGCCGGTTGCTGTGCGAGTAGACGTGCCCGTAGAGGTGGACGTGGTTGTTGAGGTAGTTGTGCTGGTTGTTGTGCCCGTAGCTGTTGAGGTGGTCGTAGCTGTTGAGGTGGTCGTAGCTGTTGAGGTGGTCGTAGCTGTTGAGGTGGTCGTAGCTGTTGAGGTGGTCGTCTGAGTAGACGTAGACGTGCCTGTAGACGTGCCCGTAGATGTTGGCGTTCCTGTGGAGGTAACTGAAGAGGTCAGAGTGGCGGTTGAGGTGCTCGTAGGCACTAACGTATTCGTGCTCGTAGGCAATGCCGTATTTGTGGCAGTAGATGTTATCGTGGGCGTCACACTAGCCGTGGATGTGGAGGTGATAGTAGGCGTAGCCGTCGAGCAGGAGGGCTGTGTGAAAACAAGCATGAGGTTAGGCGTAACGCTCGCTGTGTTGCAGGAATACTGCGTGAAGAGAGTGCCTGTGCCCTTCTGCACGCCTATAGTAGCTCCACTGCCATCTGCGGCATTGGTGGGGCCATAAACGAGGTCGAACCTATCCTGACCTTCGTATAGCCTGATCTCGAAGTTCACGGTAGCGCCGCAACTGCCCAGGTTATAGATACAGGCGCGCCACTCGATATTGTAGATGCGATTGGGAGCAACACCCGTGACAGAGGTGTATACGCCGCAGCCTGCTCCGCAGGTAGTTGTAGTCATGAGCAGGTCGTCCCAGTAGCCCATGATCGTGTTGTTCAAGCTGGAGGTGGGCAAGCAAAGATTGAAGCGGTCAGAAGTGCTGCTGGTGAACTGTATGTTGCCATTAGAACTCACTGAGTAGCTCGTCACAGGTTGCCCGTAGAAGTTGTACGTAAATGGCAGGGTCTGCCCGCTTATCACGCAGTCGTCACATTGAGTGCCGGTGATCAGGGTAGTGCCTGGATCGATGACGCCCGTCGACTGAGTATAAATGTAGTTACTGTTTGCACCGCAGACGTCAGGTGTGGCGGTAGCCGTGGGAGTAAGCGTAACGGTAAATGTGTTGGTGGGGGTGCGGGTGGTAGTGGGAGTATTAGTCACACCTCCGGGTGTAATGGTCGAGGTCGTTGTTCTGGTTAGGGTGGGCGTCCTGGTTAGGGTGGGGGTGCTTGTGGTCGTAACG
>JBBRVL010000121.1:0-9909 GCA_038246925.1 Chloroflexia bacterium | reverse complement strand
TCCCAAGTGGCCCTATCCTGAGTCAAAGGTCGCGACCGAAGCGGTGATTCGCGCTGAGCGCGGGAAGATCCCCGCAGTGGTGCTGCGCATCGCGGGCGTGTACGACGACCTGTGCGACTCGATCCCATTGGCGCAACAGATACAGCGCATCTACGAACGGGACATCACTGCGTATATTTTCCCTGGCGATATCTCTGCAGGCCGTCAGGCCTTCGTGCATAACGATGACGTGCTGGACTCCATTCTGCTCGCCATCACGAAGCGCAAGACACTGCCGCCCGAGGTGACATTGCTCATCGGCGAGCCGGAATCGCTTAGCTACGATGAATTGCAGATCGCTTTCGGGCGTCTGATCCACAATGAGAAATGGAAGACACGCTCTATCCCCGCCGGACTGGCGAAGGTCGGTGCGCGAGTGCAAGATACCCTTCCATTGGGCAGGCCCGCTTTTATCAAGTCGTGGATGATAGATCTCGCCGACGATAATGTCGAGCTTGATATCACTCGCGCTCGCAACTTGCTGGGGTGGGAACCCAAACGTTCACTGCGCGACTCGATGCCGAAAATGGTGGCGGCGCTCAAAGGGGACCCGTTCGCGTGGTATCGCGAGAACGAGATCAAACCGCCGATGTGGCTGCGCGAACTTGCACCCACGCCCGCGCCCTCGTCCGCCGGTGGTGAGGCGAGAGAGATGGAGCCGCATGAACTGATGCGGCTGCACGAGCAAGTGATGAGCGAACTCGCCGGGCGCGCTCCGGGGCCAGTGGTTGAGCCGCCGAAGCACGAAGGGATGAACATGAGCGGCTCGAGCGCGGAGCACACAGGCTCGATGAATATGAGCTCAGACAAGTCAAAGGTAGAGGAGCAAGCTCGATGAATATGAATGAAAGTATGAACGGCTCCGGCGAGCGGGCAGGCGCAGTACTTGAGAAAGAGTCGGAGCTCCAACGATTGCGCGCTCTACAGGCAGAGATAGAAACGGCGTACGAACGCGAAATCGCAACCCAGAAAAAAGAAGATGTCAAAGCAAAGGAGCTGATGGAGAGCAACCCGCGCGGACACGTCCAGATGATGAAGATGGAGCAAGAGCACAGGCAGTCGGCGATCGAACTGCCGCGCTTGCTGCTGAGGCGGGAAGCTCAGGTCTACGAGGAGATGCAGAGCGCGCAGGAGGTGGCAAGCGCGGGTGAGCCTGATAGTAGCGCGATGATGGGGAAGATGATAGGGATGGCCCGCTGGTCGCAGATCCCACTCCTCGCGCTCGGCTTGTGGCTGATCTCCAGTCCATTCACTCTGGGCTATACGAGTGCGTTTCTGACGTGGAATGACGTTATCAGTGGCACACTGGTGATTGCTCTCGCGGTGACTGCCTTCCGCACCGGGCGCGCCAGCGCAGCGTGGGTGAACACATTCGTCGGTTTATGGCTGGCTTTCGCCCCGCTCGCGGTTTCCACGCCGGATGCTGCCGCGTATGCAAACGATACCCTGGTGGGGGCGCTGGTGATAGCGTTTGCCGTCCTTGTCCCCATGATGATGCAGATGTCGGGGCCTGAAGTGCCGCTCGGTTGGTCGTACAATCCCGCGACGTGGCTACAGCGAGCGCCCATACTGATGCTAGCTCTCCTGAGTTTTTTCATGTCGCGCTACATGGCGGCTTTCCAACTGGATCATATTACCTCGATATGGGATCCGATCTTTGGAGATGGCACCGTCAAGGTTCTTACGTCTTCGGTTTCGAAGTCTTTCCCCATCTCGGACGCAGGGCTAGGCTCGTTCATCTACCTGGTTGAGTTCCTGTCGGGCTTTATGGGCGACCAGCGTCGCTGGCGCACGATGCCGTGGATGGTCGCCCTCTTTGGCCTCCTGGTGGTGCCTCTCGGCATTGCCAGCGTAGTACTGATAATTTTGCAGCCGGTAGTGGTCGGCGCGTGGTGCACCTTCTGCCTGCTGTCAGCGCTCTTTATGCTGATCATGATCGCGCTCTCGCTCGATGAAGTCATCGCGATGCTGCAATATCTGGTGCAGGCTCGCCGGGCGGGCAAATCGGTATGGCGCACGTTCTGGCTGGGCGGCAACGCCCTGGGAGATAACCTGACGCCGCGCCGTCTCACGACGACCACGACCGCATCAGGGGCAATGTTCTGGGGCGTTACGGTACCCTGGAATCTGCTCGCCACTACAGCCCTCGGCGTCTGGCTCATGGCCGCGCCCGCTGTTTTCCAAACGGCGGGTGGGGCGGCGCATAGTGAGCACATACTTGGCGCGCTGATTGTCACGTTCTCCATCATCGCCTTCGCGGAAGTGGGACGTGCCGCTCGTTTTATCAACATTTTGCTTGCCCTCGGCATTATAGCGCTACCGTGGCTGCTGGGGGGCGGTACCCTGGCTTCAGGCGTCAACAATTTGCTCGTAGGCGCGCTCGTGATCGCGTTGAGTATCCCGCCGGGCGAGATCAAGAATACGTATGCGGGCGCCAACCCTCTGATTGTGTAAAAGGAGGACAATTATGGCCGCTACATCTACACGTACACGCGAACGCACTGAAGTGCAGACAGCTATAACCGCAACGCCCCGGCAGGTGGCGGCGAAAAGCAAGCCGCACCTGGGGGCGGTGAGAAACATCCTCCTGGAATTGTTCGGGCCACCGGCGCAACGCTCGTTCGCAGTGCGGCTGTGGGACGGCTCAGTTGAAGGCCCCAGGCGCGGACACCCGCCCGATTTTACCGTGGTACTGAATAGACCGGGGGCGCTACGCCGGATGCTCTTACCCCCATCGGAAATTGCGGTTGCTGAAGCCTACCTGCGCGACGATTTCGATATAGAAGGCGATATGGAGGCGGCTACAGGGCTTGCCGATGCGGTGACAAAGAGCGTCTCCTCCCCACGGGTTGTGCCCCGGCTCGTGAGAGCACTTCTCTCGCTGCCCACCGATGACCTGCCGGTGGTGAGGCCCAGAATCGGCCCCACTGCTCACCAGGGCAAGGTAGGGTCACGGCTGTGGCTTGCGGGAACGCGGCATTCACGCAGGCGCGATGCCGTGGCCGTGCGCTCCCACTACGACGTGGGCAACGACTTCTACGCCCTGTGGCTCGACAGCGGCATGGTCTACTCTTGCGCCTACTTCGAGAGGGGCGCGGAGACGCTGGACACGGCGCAGGAGGCCAAGCTGGAGCATATCTGCCGCAAGCTGAGGCTCAAGCCGGGCGAGCGGCTGCTCGACATCGGATGCGGGTGGGGAGGTCTGGTGCTGTATGCAGCCGAGCATTACGGTGTTCACGCTACAGGGATTACTCTGAGCGAGCCGCAGGCCAGGCTGGCACGCGAGCGCATAAAGGCTGCCGGCCTTGCCGATAGGTGCAAGATTGAGGTACGAGACTATAGGGACTTCCCACCAAATACCACTTTCGACAAGATAGTGAGCGTGGGGATGTTCGAGCACGTAGGGCAGGCCAAGCTGCCGGTCTACTTCGAGCAGGCATACCATCTGCTCAAGCCGGGAGGGTTGTTTCTCAACCACGGCATCTTCATGCTCTCCACAGCCGCTGCACGCACGGCACAGGAGCGGGTGATGGAAGCGATGTGGAGGCCAGGCAGTTTCATCTGGAAGTACGTCTTCCCTGATGGGGAACTGGTGAGGCTGGGGGAAGTCATACAGGTTGCCGAGGCCGCACGCTTCGAAACACGCGATGTAGAGAGCCTACGCGAGCACTACGCGCAAACACTGCGACACTGGGTATGGCGTTTGGAGGCGAACCGGGAAGAAGCAGTGAGCATGGTTGGAGAGCAGACTTACCGGGTGTGGCGCATGTACATGGCATCCTGTGCAAAGGCATTTGCCACAGGCAAGATCGGCATCATCCAGGTGCTCCTGAGCAAGCCGGATGAGGGTGGAGTGGCCCACCTGCCTCTGACCAGGGCTGACCTGTATCAGGGTCGCCTGCCCGGCTGAGAGACAATGTGCGGATAGGTGTAATTTACGATTGGAAGAAATGCCACGAAGCGGCCCACTGTACCAATATTCGGGAGCATGACGAAGATACGTCCAAGATCGTGAACTGGCGCTTGAGCGCGGAATGAAACATCATCTTTCGTCATGGCTGCTGGTGCTCTGTAGCCTTGTGCTCGTGGGCATCGGATTGTACTTTGCCCTCTTGCGCCCCGACCTGCTGCCCGAAGATGCGCGCTATATGCACTCTTCGGTACAAGAAGTACAGAGCACACTTCCCGGCCTGCCCGGCTGGCTGGACAAGGTGTTCTGGGTGATGGGTGGCTACATGGTCACCGCCGGCCTGTTGTCGTTCTACGTAGCGGTCACCACTTTCCGGCAGCGGACCAGAGGAGCGTGGGGCATTGCAGCCATTGCCGGACTGACTTCCATCGGACTTATGTCCGCCATAAACTTCGCTATCGACTCGGATTTCAAGTGGCTATTACTGCTACTTGCAGGCTTTTGGACGCTGGCTTTGGCTCTCTATCTGGTTGAGAAGCCGGCAATAGTCGAGGCGCCTGAGTGAAAATGGGGCGCGCCGTTCGAAGGGCCAATCCTTGCGAAGTCGAACGTCTCGCTGTACGCGAGCAGCATAGGGAGTGCGACATGGCTAGCGAGTGTGGTTCCGCATATCGGGAAGAAGAGGAGATAGCGCCTGAGATATTACCTTAATATGAGAAAGAAGGGACGATTTTCTATGAATGCTGACAAGATGACCCTGGACGCGGAGGCTATTACCGCAGAGGACGCTTTCACCACCTTCCCGGTCGGCTACTATCAGCTTCATCCTGATGTCAGCATCAATTTCCAGATGAACCGCTTTTACAATTGGACCAATGATGAGAGCGTCCTCGCCGAGATGCGAACGATAGCGCCAAGGATCCGCGATTATACGGACTACAAACGGGAGTTTTTCACTCTCGCAGAGAAGGCGTTGATCCACGATCAGAAGCTCAAAGCAGCCTATTATCTGCGTGCCGCCGAGTTCTTTATATTCCCTGACGAGCCTGAAAAGCTTCCCACCCGCGAGCGATTCCTGCGCCTGATCCGGGAGCACTACGGGATCAAAGAGAGCGAGCTGCTCTCCATTCCATACGGGAACAGCATCCTGCCGGCCTATCGCTTCACGCCTGAGCAATCGAGAAACTCTATAGTGCTTTTTGGCGGCTTCGACAGCTACATCGAGGAGTTCTTCCCGATTGCGTTCAGCCTCGTCAAGGCGGGATATGATGTGGTGCTGTTCGAGGGGCCGGGTCAGGGCGGCGCGCTGGAATACTCTGGGCTTCCGATGATGCACGAGTGGGAGCGCCCTGTAGAAGCCGTGCTCGATCACTTTTGCCTCAAGGACGTGACCCTGCTTGGCATCTCGCTGGGCGGTGGGCTTGCCATTCGCGCTGCGGCATTCGAGCCGCGAGTCCGGCGCGTCATCGCCTATGATATCCTCTTTGACTTTCGCGAATGCCTGTTCCGGCAGGTCACTCCCGCCCTCAAAGCCATACTCAAACTGCTTCTTGCTGTCAGGGCCAGGGGTCTCGTGAACACGCTGGTGTGGCGCGCGGCTATGCGGAAACCAGTGGTAGCGTGGGGCATCCGCCAAGGGATGCATGTTCTTGGGGTCGCCACTCCATACGAATTCTTTCAGACGGCGAAACTATATACAACGAAACATATCTCAAAGCGCGTCACGGCGGATGTCCTCCTATTGGCCGGTAGGGAGGATCACTATGTGCCTCTGTGCCAGTTCCATCGGCAGGCAGGGGCAGTCGGGAACGCGCGCTCGCTGACCGGGCGGGTCTTCACCCACGCCGAACAGGCGCAGGATCACTGCCAGATTGGCAACGTTGGCCTGGCGCTGGAGGTCATAGTGAACTGGCTGGATCGTCTGATAGGTGACCGAGGACCACGCTAGGAATAGATTGTCATTTCGTAGTAGCGTATCAGAAACCGGCGTATGCGCCCTCATTTCTGGGAGTATGCAATGGGGCAGCGGCCATACGTGCTCACACTACGACATGGACAATGACTTCTACGCCCTGGGCTCGACAGCCACTTGATCCACCACTGCATGTGCAAAACTGAAGACCTACCGCGTTGGGCGTGCGCGCCCCAATAGATTAGAATAAGGCATGGCTAAAATGAGATCTCAGGCGATATTCCAGTTCAGATGAAAATAGACCCTACCAACCCCCAGCGCCGCCGCAAGCGACCGTGGCATCAAGTTGAACTGCAAGGCCAGGGGCACGTCGAGCTTTTCAGCCTGGAGAGGCTCGAAGAGTATGCTAGAGGGCTTGCTTCTGAGCACAAGGCTATAACCACCCGCCGGGTCACTGCGAGGCCGCTACTCGCCGAGGCTGAGAAGAGCAAGCGAACGCTGGAGGAGGCTTACGCCGAGCTTGCTCAGGAGCCGGACGGCAAGCGCATGCCAATGCCGGGCGACGATTGGCTGCTCGACAACTACCACATTGTACGCGACACCACAGCCGAAATAGCCGTAGACTTACCCCGCCGCTACTACCTGCAACTTCCCCGGTTGGGTGGGGGACCCTGGCAAGGCTACCCGCGCGTCTACGCCTCCATGCGCGAGATAATACTTCACACCGATGGCATTGTTGACGTCACGAACGTAGAGGCATTTATACGAGGCTACCAGTCGGTCCTCACTCTCAATCTCGGCGAGTTGTGGGCAGCGCCAG
Organism: Chloroflexia bacterium; assembly: GCA_038246925.1. Lineage (GTDB taxonomy): Bacteria > Chloroflexota > Chloroflexia > QHBQ01 > JADMIH01 > JADMIH01. The sequence goes on along the minus strand of JBBRVL010000121.1, from coordinate 3,228 downwards.
CCATGATCCGCCTGGCACTGGTAGAAAACCTGGCCAGCCTCGCCAGAGCGCTCGTGGCCGCCAGCCGGCAAATGGAAGCAGCCAACGTCTGGGCAGAACGCATCCGCGAGACGGCCTTCCTCCTTTCAGAGGATCCCTTTGCCTCTGCCTCGCCTGAAGCGACCATTACTCTCCCCCCGGAGCTTAAGCGCAACACAGTGCAAATCACACCCATTTTCGTAACCCGGCTCTTGCAGAACCTGCGGGACGCCGGGCCTGCGGTTATGCCCGTGATCACCTGGCTCGAAGAGGAGCTAGCAAAAGCAGGGTCCAGCCCGGACGAGGCGATACGCGCCGAGTTCGGTCGCCAGGCTGCCCTCCAGGCTTCGATTGGCAACACCATTAGCAGCATGCGCGGAGTGGCGGCTACAAAGTGGGCCGATTTCGTAGAGCGTCAGAGCGCGGTGGAAGGGCTGCTTCGCACCGACCCGACCGGGCTGTACGCCCAGATGGACTTCGCCACCCGTGACCGATACCGCCACGTCGTCGAGCGTATAGCGCGGCGCTGCCGCAAGCCTGAGACGGTGGTGGCGGAGCAGGCGCTCCATCTCGCACGCACCTCTTTCGAGGCGAACCCGGACGACCTCCGCCGAGCGCACGTGGGCTATTACCTGGCGGCGCGAGGCGTGCAACTACTGCGGGCTGCCATGGGTTATAAGTCGCGCCTGGGGGAGACCCTGTCGCGCTTTGTACGAGGCTACCCCACGACAGTGTACGTAGGCTCTATACTGGCTGCCAGCGCGCTCGGCCTCGCGGCGGCTCTCCTTTTCGGCTTTACGCAGGGCGACTCCTCGGCAAACGCTGCCTGGATCGCTCTGGCTCTCCTCCTCGCGTTCTTTCCCGCAAGCGAGCTTGCCTCGCGCCTGGTAAACCTCGCCGTGACCCTGCTGCTGCCCCCCCGGGTCCTCCCCAAGATTGACCTGTCGGGGGGCATCCCGGCGGAGCAGAGCGCCTTTGTAGCGATACCGGCCCTCCTGAGGAGGGTCGAGGAGGTGCAGGCCCTGATTGAGCATATCGAGGCGCTATACCTTGCCAACCAGGACCCTAACCTGCGCTTCGCCATCCTCAGCGATTTCGCGGACGCCCCTCTACAGGAGAGGATGCCGGGCGATGCCGATTTGCTGAAGGTGGCGTGTGACGGCATAGAGGGTCTGAATGCCAAATATGGCGGTTCGAGCGCCCTTTCGGGTTCGCATTCAAGCTTCTATCTGCTCCACCGCGAACGGCAGTGGAACCCAAATGAAGGCCCGAACGGTAAAGGAATATGGATGGGCTGGGAGAGGAAGCGCGGCAAGCTGGCAGAACTCAATGCGCTCCTCAGAGGCAGGGGTGGCGAGTCCTTTACCACTAGGGTGGGAGACCTCACGCGCATCGGGGAGACGCGCTATGTAATCGCTCTCGACAGCGACACCGACCTGCCGAGAGACGCCGCTCGCAGACTGGTGGGCACGCTGGCACATCCGCTCAACCGTGCCGAGATAGACCCCCAAACGCGCACAGTCAGAACGGGATACGGCATACTCCAACCACGCGTCGAGACCACCTGGGACAGCGCGGGCAGAACGCCTTTCGCCCGTCTCTCTTTCGGGCATACAGGGGTGGACCCGTACACGACTGCGGTCTCAAATGCCTACCAGGACCTGTTCGGAGAGGGGATTTTCATAGGCAAGGGGATTTATGATGTAGACGCCTTCGAGGAGACGACACGCGGGCGCTTTCCCAAAGACGCAATCCTGAGCCACGATCTGCTGGAGGGGGCCCATGCGCGGGTAGGGCTTGTCAGCGATATCGAGTTGTTTGAGGACTTTCCATCGAGCTACAACGCCTACGCAGCTCGCTCACACCGCTGGGTGCGTGGAGACTGGCAGATCGCTGGCTGGTTGCTCCCCAGGGTCTCTTCAGACCGGATGACGGGCGGAAGCGGAAACTCTACAGGTAGCGGGGCGACGGAGCGCAATACGCTCACCCCCATCAATCGCTGGAAGATAGGGGATAATCTGCGCCGTTCGCTGGTCGCTCCTGCCTCTATCCTGCTGCTCGGTCTCGCCTGGCTCGCGCCTCTATTTTCTCCACTTTTCTGGACCATCTCTATCCTGTTGGTTTATGCCTTTCCATTCTACTCACACTTGCTGACCGCGATGCCACGCAAGCCCGTGGGCACGCTCTGGTCTCGCCACCTCTCTGCCGTCTTGGAAGATGCCGGAGTCAACCTGCTGCAACTCCTGCTAACCCTCACTTTCCTAGCTCATACCGCATCCCTGATGCTTGATGCGGTGATACGCACGCTGGCTCGGATGCTTATCACCCACCGCAAGCTTCTCGAATGGGTAACGGCAAGCGAGGCGCAGCGCACCCTCGGCAGCGCGCCGCTCGATTATGTGAGGAGGATGTGGCAGGCCCCCGCTATCGCTGCCTTATTCGCGCTGGCGTCGCTCCTCTCCGGAGCTATGTTGAGGCCGGAAACGGTCCTTATCGGGCTTCCTTTCCTCGCGGCGTGGGCGCTCTCGCCAATTATAGGCTATCTGGTGAGCACGCCTCGCGCGCCCGCGGTCTATACCATGACCGAGGACGAAAGGCTCTATCTGCGGCGCGTGGCGCGCAAGACTTGGCGCTTTTTTGAGGAGTTCGTGGGGGAGAAGGACCATTGGCTGGCCCCCGATAACTTCCAGGAGTACCCGAAGGGGGAACTCGCGCACCGCACCTCGCCCACCAACCTGGGCCTCCTCCTACTCTCCACTCTCTCAGCCTATGACCTCGGATATATCACCATCTCGGAGATGGTGGCGAGGATTGACCGCACCCTGTCGAGTATGGAGAAGCTTGAGCGATACAACGGCCACTTTTACAACTGGTACGACACGCTAACCGGCCAGCCTCTACCGCCGAAATATATCTCCAGCGTAGATAGCGGCAATCTGGTGGGACACCTGTTGGCTCTCAAGAACGGCTGCGCGGAACTGTGTCATGCGCCCATTTTCTCACACCAGATGGCACAGCACCTGCGTGACCTTACCGGGCTGCTGGCGGAGGAACTCGGCGCGCTGAGAGTTGAGCATCGCTCGCCGTTACAGGCCCCACAACGCCTGACGCTCGATAGCATCGCCGCGATGGTAGAGAAGATCGCGGTCCAGGCGCAGTCCACCCCACACACTGTGTTGGAATGGGCTGAATGGTCCAGTGCGCTCGTGC
>JBBRVL010000120.1:0-9913 GCA_038246925.1 Chloroflexia bacterium | reverse complement strand
GAGGGTGGTGGAGGCACTCATGCAGAACCCTGCTTTGGCCCGCAAGGTGCGGCGGGTAGCCAGGGCTCGCCGAGACGGGTTCTATACGACCATCGAGGATGCCCTCGCAGAGGTGCAGGGGTGGAGATCCGGCGAAACCTCGAACGCTCTTGACCATGCTGTGCCTGCACCAGAGCCAGATGCTCGTGCAACTGCAATACCGGGATCGTCATACGCGATAGGGCAGGGCGAGCACTCTTATGTGCCAGTTCCCGCCACTCCCCAGCCAGAAGATCAGGTGCCACCAGACGTACAGGATGCCGTGTTGCAGCTGCTCGAATGCGCTGACAGACTCTCGTCTACGATGAGCATCCTCCGACCATATAGAGATGGCGCCGCCCTGTCTGACCCCTGGGGCACCTGGTCAAGCGACGCGCTGGAGTTCATCAAGCAAGAAGTGACGGGTGAAACATGACGAACGAGAGCCCTCAGTCCGTCCGTGTTCGCCTCATCGGCCGTAACCCAAAATTCGTTACACCGGGGGCACAGCGGCATAATAGTTGAACTTGTGGATACGCCGTGTGGGGGACTTCTATCAGTGCCCGTCCGCTTTCACATACCGACAGAGTTGACTTTGAGATGGTGAGGGTAGTCAATATGTCTGCCACCGAGTTGCTTTTGTCGGCACGGAGAGCGTTGAGCATCCTCAGTTTCTGCTCGTCCAACCTCAGGGGTATGCAGCCCTGCCTACCTCGGGCGTGAGCTGCCTGAAGTTTTGCTTGGGTTCTCTCTCGAACGTGATCCCGCCCAAACTCGGCCAGGGCACCGAAGCCGTGGAAGATTATCTTGCCACCCGAACTGGCCACGCGCATAGCCAACTAAGATCCCGAGATATCTGCCATACAAACGGAGTATCAAAAGTCTGGGCCGAACGCAATAAACGGAACGTTGATTATGGAACGGATTTTGGGACGTGCCATGACGAACTACCGAGTATGGAGAAGGAGGAGCAAGAGTGCGAGTCGTGGCAGTGCTGCATTGGGACGTTTTTGACACTCAAGTAACATGGGTATTCGCAACGGTATCTGCTCAGCACCCAGCGGTCTCCATCTGGTCATCACGCTAGTGATCCTGCCGATCTGATGGTCGGTGATCATTGTGGACGGCGATGGTCGCCCAGATTGTCCAAGGCGAGGTTAATGTTCTTTTCCTGGTTTCTTTACCAAGCTTTCTTTGAAAGAAAGCGGCGCTAGTGGGTATGCTTTTTAGCCGCTTTGCTGAGCGTTTAGCGCACTACCATATGCAAAGCGGTTGCTGCTTGCTGTAATTGCGGATTGTTTTTGTCTATCACTGACGCGTTTACTAGTGTAATATGCGCTCTATTTTCATATGCCGCCCAGCATTCCCAGCCCGGGTGATAATGCGACGCATACCGGATGCCTGCAAAAACGGAACCTGTGTTTATATCTTCGAGGTCGTAGATGTAGCGCGAGATTACTTGGGTAACAGGCCGGAAGATCGAAGTTACTAGAAAATCATCGATTTGTAGCTGCACGATAGGAAGCTTAGCTGCCTCAAAGACGCTCATGATGAGATCGTTTATCTCTTGTACACTGGTCTTCACAGAGGGTATATCCGTTAGCAGGTCAGTTACTTCTTTAGAGGATAAGTCCGCGAACGGTAAGGAGGTGCTTAGAGTTGCTTTTCCTATCAGATATGGCATTTCCCAATTCTTGGGAGGTTCACCTTGGTTCTGCCATTGGCCGAGCATTTCTCCGTAAGCACCCTCTTCCGTTGAAGCAACATATGTGACGCGGAACCTCTGATCCACGAGTACACCAAGAGAACCATTGGGATCATCCCAGCGGCCGCCGAATCTAATCCCCCCAGCAGCCCATTTCCAATCAGTTAGAGCAAAGGGATTGGGCCCTCTTGCTATCCGATAGACATGTCCACTGGGGGGTTCTGTCCTTGGTGGAAGATCTGCCACTCACGGACCGGTCACTGTAAATACTTGTGCTGCCGAGATAGCTTCACGAAGGTTACCTTGGCGAATGGCCTCCGAAGGTTCGTTTCCTCCTAGCTGAGGGTCCGACCTATAGAACCAGCTGCGAATGTAATCCGCATCAAATTCATTCCCGAGCATTTGAGCTATCTCGTAGCTAGTACGTAAGCGTTGCCCTATCTCGGACCTAAGACTTATAGTGCTCTCTTTGGTAAGCTTCTCTACGAGTTCCTGAGCTTGAAGTGCTAGCATACGCGCAAGTTGCTCGGAGTTAAGGATCTTTAGTAAGTAAAGTACCATCTCTTGGTTCGTAGCCCTTAAGGCTTCTCGGCGCGCCAATACTATAGATCTGGTCCTTGGATCGTTGAGACGATCCACTCTCTCTGCGATTGCCATGTTGCTGAGGGAAGTTTTTATCTCGTCGTTCAAACCCTTAAAGTGATCTACTGGAATTCCGACTCTCGACGGACCCATCAGGAAAACTACTGCCTTCTGGGCCCTTAGAAAGATTAACACGTTTGCTATCCTAGTGGGAAAAGATTCTCCACTCATTAGACCTCTATTCGTAAGCGAATTTCTTGCGGGATGTGTTCTGTTCCTTCTTTGCTGTAACATGTTATTACCCTCCTAAGACTGGTCTTGCCCTATTACTGAGGTTTGGTCAGGTTACCTTCCTTGGTAATGAGGAAGAGCTCTAATAAGTATTTGCAAAAGTTCCTGCTGGAGCCGAGTGACACGTTGAGTAACCTGTTCTTCCGTTCCAGAAAGCCTGAGGTTGTTTCTAATTGTCACTGAATCCCTTCCCTGCAAAGCCAACATCCAAATATCTATATCCTCACTGCTCAGGTTCCCAACCCAACCTTGAGCAACGCTTTCCCACTTTGTTGATGTGGCCTCATAAAGCTCTATTATTCTTTGTAGGCTCTCCGAGAAATCACCTTGAGCTAGCAGATCCAGTTGGTCCGATAGATTCATGCCTAACCTCAACGATTGCAGTCCCTGTAGCACTTGTTTTGTTACTTCTGTGTTTAGGCGTAAATAGAATTTTGTTAGTAAGGCATCAGAGAGCCGGAGGTAGTCAGAGTGGGCTTCGAGATCGTCTGCTATGTATGAATAAATAAGAGGCTGAATGACTTGTCGATAAAATGTTTTGTCTAACCTGTCTGCATCAACATTTGGTAGTAACTCTCCAATTAGACCGATCCTTTGGGTACGCGCATCCGCTTGAACCTGAGTTTCGATGAGTGGTAATTTCTTGTATAGTGCTAGGTTAGAGTTCATACTTAATCTAAGCATATCATATGTGTAGCCATTAGGGCCTTGACAAGTATCTTAGCCAGATTTCATACCCTAAAGAGGCCCGAACCCAACATCCGTGACACCAAGTGCAAAGTACCGGGTCCTCCAATCCTCACAACAGGTCGCCATCGGGAGTAGGTCGAGTAGCATAAATGGACGAGCCTGTTGAAAAACGCCTGGATACCACCGATCGTGGTGCCAAATGGGTCGATCTGAGCCATATCAAGCACCGTTTGTGATCGCTTCAGCTCAGAGTAGGTCTTGAGTTGTGTGTTTGCCGGGCCCGATCTGACTTTTTCAACAGGCTCGACCCTTTTTGGCAGGCTAATTACGAAAGCCAACAAGCATCGGTACGACGCAATTGGCCATGTTGAACCTAGGGAGATACCTTTTAGATTGTCGTTGAGCCTGCAGCGCGGAAAGCATGCTCAAGTTAGTGCATAATCAGGTGTCGTGCGGTAGTTTGTCTAGGTAGCGGGTTGGATCGAGTGCGGGTAGATATTGAAATAGACGCTTTCATTATGACGAGATGACAAGCCTAATCAGAGATATCCGATCAGGCTCAGTAGTAAGCTTGAAGCCGCTCCCTCCCTACCTCAATTGAGTACATGTCATAAAGATGATACTGACACAATAGATAATTTCTACAGTCCACTCTCTGCTAGGCTTATCCTACCAGAGGAATGTCGGGACACGTGGCACAGCCCATTAGTAGCTCCCTATAAGCGAAATTTGCACCCCAAGGGCGGCAGATTGTCTATGTTGGGATCACCCTATCCCATCGCTTCCCATCGCTCGCCTTACTGCGATAACATAGTGCTCATGGTGGCGGTCGAACTTGGCACTACTGTGTTACCGGCTGAGGAGTGCCTCGATCGTAGCCAGCCCGGCTTCGATGGTCGTGCCAAGAAAGAGGCCCGGCGTTTTCTGTAGCCAGGCCGGCTCCCGCACGTAGATTGCTCCCCCATAAGCGACAGTGGGAGTGCCGGTGGACTCAGCTTCCGGTAGGTAGAGAGGCCACTCGAGGAGGGCACGCGCAGGCTCCTCGGTCATCGCCACCAGCACCAGCAGGGAAGTACCTGCCTGGCGCACAAAGGCGGCAAGGTCGGGCAGCGGTACCGCCTGGCCGAGGTAGGATACCGGCCAGCCACGCCTGCGGAGTAATACCCCTAGCAGCAACAGGCTGCCTTCGTGCCACTCGCCCGGGGCGCACGCCATTACGACAGGCTTTACCGGACGCGTAGGTGGGCCGGTGACCAGCCACATCATGAGGCGCTGGCGTAGAAAGCCGCTTGCCAGGTGTTCGGTGGCAACGTCCATATCTCCATCGGCCCACTTATTGCCTATACCTGATAGAACAGGGAGCATCACCCCCAGCGCAAGCTCCTCAGGTGAACAAAATGCGAGCATCTCGCCCATCATCCTGTCTGCTCCCTCCAGGTCATGGGCGGCCAAGGTGGCAAGGAGGAGTTGCGCGAGAGCATCGAGGTTAGGGAGAGGTTGGTCTTCGGTCGACTTAAGAGCAGGCAGCAGGGGTGGCAGTGTACCCGCATGCTCGAGGCGTAGCAGGGCGCTGATCGCCTGGCCGGTCTTCATTCCTCTCTCTATCTGGCTCTTAACCCACTGGAGGCGCTCGATCTCACGCTCTGAATAGAGGCGATGTCCACCAGGCGTACGCGTCGACTGCGGGAAGCCGTAACGCTGCTCCCAGGCGCGCAGTGTGGCGACCGGCACGCCGGTGACCCTGGTGATAACACCTATGTTGAAAAGCGGCTGCTCGCCGGGCGAAGTTCCCATCTTTATCGTGTACCTCATCGATACTATACCCCCCCATAACGGACTTTGTCAAGATTATCTAAGTAAAATCTACAAAATACCTTGACAATACCTCTACAAGATGATATAGTATCTATACAAGATCTAAACAAAGGAGTCAGGTATGCCAACGGCAGTAGTTATAGGAGCGGGAATCGGTGGGCTGGCAGCAGCCGGTAGGTTAGCCCGTGGGGGTTACAAAGTAACAATCGTAGAGAAGGCGGCCTCACCGGGTGGGCGCGCCTCGCTGGTGGAGCAGGGCGACTACAGGTTTGACGGAGGCCCTACCCTCTTCCTTATGCCCCAGGTGTTCAGGGATACGTATGCTGCCCTTGGCGAGCGCATGGAGGACCACCTCGAGCTGACCCGCCTTGATCCTACGTACCGTGTGCATTTCCATGACGGTACATCACTCGATCTCACAGCAGAATTGCCGCGCATGCAGGAGCAGCTTGAGCAGATCGAGCCGGGGTCTTTCGGTCGCTACCTCGGATTCCTCGAAGAAGGCTACCGGCATTACCATACTTCGCTGCGCAGCTTTGTGGGCCGTAATTTCACCACGCCCTTCTCCTACTTCAGTTTGCGCAACCTGCCTCTGATGTTCCAGGTAAAGGCCCTCGTTAAGCATGCGGCCAATACAGCACGCTACTTCCGTGACCCTCGCCTGCAGGCTGCCTTTTCGTTCCAGAACATGTACCTGGGGCTAAGCCCGTACCAGGCCCCTGCTACCTTTTCACTCCTCCAGTACACCGAGCTTGCCGACGGGGTGTGGTTCCCCAAAGGTGGCATGTACAAAGTGATCGAGAGCCTGGCGGGCATCGTAGAGGGGCTTGGGGTATCTATCCGCTACAACAGCCCGGCGATGAGCATCAACGTAGACGGTGGGCGCACCAGCGGGGTTACCCTGGAGGGGGGCGAGCGCCTTATGGCCGACGTGGTGGTATCAAATGCCGACCTCCCCTATACCTACGCCAACCTGCTGCCCGCGGAGAAGATTGCAAGTCGCCTGGACGGTATGAAATACACCTCCTCGGCCCTGATTTTCTACTGGGCGGTGAAAGGCGAGAGGTCGCGGGAACTGTTGCACCACAACGTCTTCCTGGCTGACCATCGCTACCGTGAGTCATTCGACCGCATTTTTGCCGGTCTGTCGCTGCCTGAGGAGCCTTCCTTCTACGTCTGCGCGCCGACGCGGAGCGACCCGACCTTTGCCCCACCAGAAGGGGACAGCTTGATGGTGCTGGTGCCGGTAGGACACCTGGACGAGAAGCGGCCTCAAGATTGGGACACGTTACGCGAGCGTGCGCGGGAGGCAGTACTGCTCCGCCTCGGGGAGATAGGCGTGAGCGGCGTCGGTGAGAGCATAATCGCCGAGCAGACGATGGACCCGCCTCGCTACAGGGATAAATTGAATTTGATGAAGGGGGCGGCTTTTGGGCTGAGCCACAACTTCAGGCAGGTGGGCTACCTGCGCCCACGCAACCGGCATGCCCGCTATAGTAACCTTTACTTCGTAGGAGCGAGCACCCACCCCGGCACCGGCCTGCCGATTGTGTTGATATCAGCCCAGCTTGCCGCCGAGCGCATCTTGCACGAGCAGGCACCCGCAACAGCCGCGCGGCGTATTAGCCAGGCCCCGGCAGGGGAGGCAGCAAGATGAGCACGCAGACCGATTCTATCTCCTGGGAAAGCACTCTCCTATCATGGGCTAATGAGGCACTCGATGCACGTGAAGCGCCGCGACCCTTTAGCGTGTCGCCGTCCGCATTGCGCGCCGCTTACCGGCATTGCGAGCATATCACCAAGAGCCACAGCCGAACATTTTACATGGCCTCCAGCCTCCTGCCTGCTGAAAAGCGCCGAGCAGTTCGTGCCTTGTACGCTTTCTGCCGGGTGAGTGATGACCTTGTGGACCGCGCGGGCGGTGACCCTCGCACAGCCCTTGGGGCCTGGAGAGCAAAGCTGACTGGACCGCGACTTTCAGAGCGTGACCCGGTAGCGCTTGCCTGGGCCGATACGAGATTGCGCCATCGCATACCCGACTGCTATGAGCAACAACTGCTCGACGGGGTGGCCCGCGACCTGGACACCGGGCGCTACGCCACTTTCGAGGAGCTTGCCGCCTATTGCTACGGCGTTGCCTCTACTGTCGGTCTTATGACGATGTACATAGCCGGCTTCTCGGGAAGGGAGGCCATACCCTACGCCGTAAAGCTGGGAGTGGCCTTGCAGCTCACAAACATATTGCGTGACGTGGGAGAAGACTGGCAAGCAGGGCGGTTTTACCTGCCCCAGGAAGAATTGGCCGCGTTCGGGCTGGACGAGGCCGACGTGGATGCCGGGCGGGTGGATGCAAGGTGGCGGCGCTTTATGCGTTTCCACATTGAGCGCAACCGCCGCCTGTACGCGGAGGCATCTCCAGGCATCGCCATGCTCAACCGCGACGCCCGCCTGGCGATAGCGGCAGCCGCCAATCTCTACCAGGCGATCCTCGAAGACATAGAGCGGCACGACATGGACGTCTTTAGCCGCAGGGCCCACCTTTCGGGCTGGAATAAATTGCGGCGGCTTCCCGCCGTCTGGCGGACGATATCCTAATAAGGTCATGAGTGGCATTTATAGCCGCAGAGGGAGCAAGTACGATGAAAATAGTTATAACGGGGGGAAGTGGGCTGATAGGTCGCGCCCTCTGCAAGCAACTGGTTGGCAAGGGACATGAGGTCACCGTCCTCAGCCGTAATCCGGACCGGGCAAGCGGCCTAGCGGCAGGAGTGCAGGTAATAGGGTGGGACGGACGCTCCTCCCGTGGGTGGGAGCACCTGGTCGACGGGGCGGACGCCGTAATCAACTTGGCGGGTGCGAACCTGGCAGATGGCCGCTGGACTGCGGCACGCAAGCGCGAGATCATGGCGAGCCGGTTGAACGCGGGCCGCGCGGTAGTCGAGGCGGTGGGCAAAGCCCGGCGGAAACCTCGGGTGGTGATACAGGCCTCAGCGGTCGGCTATTATGGCTCGCGCACGGAGGCTGAAGTTACCGAGGCGTCAGGCGCGGGCGATGACTTTCCGGCTCGAGTCTGTGTGGAATGGGAAGCCTCCACCGAGCCTGTCGAGGCGATGGGCGTTCGTAGGGCAATCCTCAGGACGGGAGTGGTTCTGAGCAACGAAGGTGGCGCATTACCACGCATGGCACTCCCCTTCAAGCTCTTCGCGGGTGGCCCTGTCGGCACAGGCAAGCAGCACTTCCCCTGGATACACATCGAGGACGAGGTCCGCGCAATAGTATGGCTGGTGGAGCAGGGCGGGGCAGGCCCATACAACCTGACGGGACCGCACCCCCTCACGAGTAAGGAGTTCAGCAAGTCTCTGGGGCGGGCGATGGGACGGCCCTCAGTCTTACCTGCACCTTCCTTTGCGCTCAAAGCCCTCTTCGGTGAGATGTCTACAATACTGTTGGACGGCCAGTGTGCCGTGCCGTTTCGTCTGCTCGCCGAGGGCTTCGAGTTTCGCTCTCGCGATGCGGAGACCGCCCTGCGCGACCTGTACAAATAGTGGTTTTAGAAGCATTCCGTTATCGTTGGAGAATAGAGATGGAACTAATTGTTGAGCGAAACGTGTTTGGGTACAATGGGCTGAAAGTAGGAAGAGTGGCAGAGCCTGGGCAGGAATACCTTGGTGAGACTGCGGACCAGGCCATAGCTGTTCATCCTATTGAAGTTGATCCGTCCCGGTTGAGCCTGATGACGGATGCCGAGCTAGTGCGTGAGTTGGTAAGGGGCAGCGAGCGGGCATTGGAGTCCCTTTACGACCGGCATGTGCGCGGTTGCTTTGGGCTGGCGATGAAGATAGTGCGAGATCCGAACGTAGCTGAAGAGGTAGTCCAGGATGTCTTTGTTAAGCTCTGGAGAAAGCCGGAATTGTTCTCATCCGAAAAGGGCAAGTTCAGCGGGTGGCTGTTGACGCTGGTGCATAATCGCTCGGTGGATAAGCTGAGACGGGCTAAAGGAGGCTCAAATGGGCCACCCGTGTCGCTTGATGCTGAGAGCGTGGGGGAGATGAGCCTCTCCGAGATGCTACCCGACGAGGGAGCCTCACCTTATGAGGCTGTCTGGCAGAATGAGCGCGGGCGTTTCGTCCGCCAGGTGCTCGGTTTGCTCCCTGAGAAACAGCGCCAGATTATCAGCATGGCTTACTTCGAGGGGCTGACGCAAAAGGAGATCGCAGAGCAGCTTCATGAACCTCTAGGCACGATCAAGACGCGCACACGCTCGGCTCTGCAGCAGTTGCGTCGCCTGCAGGAACAGCAGGGGCTTATGGGAGAACTCCGTTGAAGCCTTCGTGCAAGGTGCATTCAGGCTGCCAGGTATCAAATCTATCAGCCTCACGAGCTTCCCGCCATAAGGGCAATAGAGTAAGACCACGAAGCAGAAGAGAATGAATGTGAGATTATCACCACGGGCACAATCTGGAGGGAGCTAGAGGGTGGGCGCCCTCCTGTGGGCTGCGTTCGGTTTACTGTGCGGCTCTCTACCCTTCTCCGTATGGATAGCGCGCGCCGGTATGGGGGTCGACCTGCGTCAGGTAGGCGACGGCAACCCCGGCGCTGCCAATGTCTTTCACGCGGGCGGGCGCGGTTGGGGCATGCTGGCTCTATTACTTGACTTTGCAAAGGGTGCGCTGCCGGTGGGGGCTGCACGCTTGGCAGGTGTTGAGGGGTGGCAAATGGTGCCTGTGGCGCTCGCCCCCATAGTGGGTCACGCCTTTTCGCCACTGCTTGGCTTCCGCGGGGGCAAAGCGCTGGCAGTCACATTTGGCGTGT
>JBBRVL010000119.1:0-9996 GCA_038246925.1 Chloroflexia bacterium | reverse complement strand
TTGGAGGCCGAGCTGCATGCGCTTCTGCGTGGGTGGTTCCGTGGCCGATGGCGCCTTGCTTCCGAAGAGCTAACGAGGGCGCTCGAAGCCGAAGAAGCGGCGGTTAGGGCGGTCAATACACGTAAGGCAGAGGCTGAAACAATGGCAGCCCGCGTATCCGAAGCCCGTGCGACATTGAGGGGTCACCTGGATAAGGTATCGGGGATCCATGAGCAGCGCGCACAGGTCCAGTCTCGCTATGCAGCGCGTTCGCAGTCGTTGGCCGTTCTGACCGAGCGTGTCCAATCGGCTGGGTCGCGCCGCGAAGCTATTATGCATGAGCAGGCTGAACTACGAGAGACCGCGAGCAGATTGCAAGCACAACTGGCGTCGCTCGACAGCGAATGGCGAGAAAGGTCAGCCGAGCTGGAGACGTTGCGCGACACCGGGCAGGCGGTAGCGGTGAAGGTAGCGGCACTCGATAAGGAGATGAGCGACCTCCAAACACGGCACGACAACCTTGCAGGCGAGCTAAGAAGCATCACTAATAAGCAGAACGATATTCTCAATCGCTTAGAGCTAGCACAAAGACAGAAGGCCGAGCAGAAGGAAGTTATTTCTTCCGGCGCGCTATATATCGCCGAAGCTGATGAAAAGCTGGTCTCGCAGACGAATTTGCTTGAGGAAATGCAGGCAGGAGTTGTAGAAGCGGAGAGCAACGTCGCGGCGGCTAACAGGGAACACGAGGCTGCCCGCGCGTCATTAGAAGCGGCCAGGGCATTGCTCGCTGAGGCTGAGATCAAATGGCGTGATCTGGGCAAGCGGATGGATGCGCTCACCTCCCAGATTGCCGCGCTGTCCGGGGAACAACAGTCAGGCTTATATGGCGGTGTAAGGGCTGTGGTGAACGCGGCAGCAAGCAAGCAGTTGGACGGATATATTGGCACAGTCGCGGAATTATTGCGCGTGCCTCCAGACCTTGAAACTGCTATAGAAGCCGCTCTTGGGGGCAGGCTGCAAGAAGTAGTGATGGCGAGGTGGGCCGATGCAGAGAAGGCAATCGCCATGCTGAAGTCGAAGGGGGCCGGTCGGGCTACCTTTCTCCCGTTGGATACGCTGAGAGTCGGGTCCATGCCCGCTCCTCCCGTTGGGCCGGGCATAATTGGTCCTGCTCGCGATCTTGTGGAGTATGACCCTTCGCTGAGCGCGCTCGGCGAGTCGCTGTTGGGACGTTTGGTTATAGTGGAGGATTTGTCCTCTGCGCGTAAGACCATATCGCATTTCGCGGTGAACGCGCCCTGGACCCTTGCCACTCTTGGTGGCGAAGTAGTTCGTCCGGGAGGGTCGGTTACAGGCGGCTCGAATACGCGACAGGACGACAGCAGGGCGAAAGGGCGCACAATACTGGCGCTCGAACGCAAGAAGCGCGAGATGCTGGATAATCGGGAGGCTCTAGCGGAAGAAGCGCAGGAGACAGAACAGAGCCTTGAAGATGCGCTCGCGGTCGTGCGGTTGCGCGAAGATGAAGTGCGGCGGGAGGCGACAAACGTAGACGATGCTCGAAGCAAAGTATCGGCAGCACGGCTGGCGCATCTCGAACAGGAGGGCATAGTCTCGCGTTCCAAACAGGAGAAGGCATGGAGGTCTGGTCTTCTCTCCGAAGCAGAGTCTAAAATTGAGGCGATAACTCTTCAAGAAGAGAAGCTCACAAACGAAAGCCTCGGCCTGAGCGAAAAGTTGGGTCCGGTGCGCCAACTGTTAGAGGAGGTCGAAGCCGCTTTTGAGCGAACAGGTGAAGAACGGGAGACGGTTGCGCGCCTGGCGGGAGAAGACCGGACGCGCCTGGCGGTCGTGAGCGAGGGCTTGCGGAACTTCAAAGCTCGTCGGGCGGATATTCGCACGCAGTCTGCCCAGGTGGAGCTACGCCTCTCCGCCGTCGAAAAGAGCCTGTCGGAAGCGGGTAGCGGTGAAGAGATCCTTCTGGCTCAAGTAGAGGAGCAACGGCGCGAGGTGGAAGAACTGGCGGCGGAGCTTCAAGCCATAGGGGATCGCGTCGCGCCATCTGAGCAAGAAGGGAAGGCGTTGGAGCAAGCGGTAGAGGTGGCCGAGCGTGCGCAAACTGAGGTGCAGTCATCGCTTCTGGATTGTGAGACGGCGCATAGCCGGGCCTCGGTAGAAAGGCAGCGCTGCCTGGATGTGCTCGCCAGTCTGCGCCGGGAGATCGAGGAGGAGCTAGAGCGAGAAGGTGAGCATATCTCTCATATGGAGCCTAACCCAACTGACGGAAAGACCCTGGCACTTCCCCTTGGGCTGGCAGATGGGGACGGTGGTAACCGGGAAGATGCCGCGCCGATCTCGTCGGGCGTGAATGCTGAGCGTGAGCGTCGCGTGTATGCACTTAAAGGGCGACTTTCTCGAATTGGCCCGGTCAACCCGCTCGCGGTTGAAGAGCATGCCAAGCTCTCGGAGAGGCATACATACTTAAGCGGACAGTTGACCGACCTTACCGGGGCCGCCGAGTCGCTGAGGCGGGTAATTGCCGAGCTTGACCGCGCAATGAGAGAGCAATTCGCCGCGACCTTTGTGCAGGTCAATGATGCGTTCCAATATTTCTTCAAGACGCTCTTTGGAGGAGGAACGGCACAGCTTGAATTGACGAACCCGCATGATGTCGGCTCGTCGGGCGTCGAGATATCGGCGCAACCACCTGGCAAGCGTATGCAGCCCTTAGCGGCTCTGTCGGGAGGTGAGCGCGCATTGACATCTGCGGCCCTGCTGTTCGCTCTCTTGAAGGTCAGGCCTGTGCCGTTCTGTGTTCTGGATGAAGTAGATGCGGCGCTTGACGAGAGTAATGTAACCCGCTTCCGCGATGCTTTGCAGGAGCTAGGCAAGCAGACGCAGTTTGTGCTCATTACCCACAACAGGGGCACCATCGAGGCAGCGGATACTCTCTATGGAGTGTCAATGGCGGGCGATGGAACATCGCAACTTCTCTCTCTAAAGGTCGGCGCGTAGCCTGAGGGGGTGTTCCACAAGTACCCCAGCGAGAGTTCGCTGATATAAATATTCAGAGTTGGGTTGGTCGAGTGGTAGAGATATATTCACCGCAGAGGCGCCGAGACGCAGAGGATTTTATAAAGGGTATGTGCGCTTCCATCTGTCGGTACCAGGGATCAGGGATCAGGAACGACAACTAGGCAACGACCAACCATATTAGGCTCTGCGTCTCTGCGCCTCTGCGGTGAATATATCTCCGCCTCAACTCTGAACGCCTACTCGCCTGGCGACACTTGCGCTCGGCGAGTAAAGAGGGCATACTACTTGCTCCAACGCTAGTAGATAATCAGCAGGAGGAGATATGGATAAGACTTATGGCGAGTTCGAAGGCACCGAGTTTGACCCCTCGGCTGACCTTGACCTCGATGACGAACAGGGCGACCTTATAGCGATACTTGGCATTTCCGCTCTGGTGGCGGCTGTGATCGGCGCTATACTGGTCATATTTGGCCGCAGACGCAACCCGACGCCCCAGGAAAGAGTTGAGGAAGCGCTTTCGATGGCGGGCAAACAGGGGAAGAAAGGCATGAAATCTGTAACGAAAGCTGTAGAACGTGCCAAGCTAGGCGACATGCTCGATGATGCCATGAGTCGTGCTCGTGATGCCGGGGAAGATATGGACCTGGGAGGCACCTGGGACGACCTGAGCAAGAAGGCCCGCAAGGCGACACGCGACATCCATCTCGGCTCAATGCTGGAAGATGCGACTGATCACGCTCGCAAGGCGGCTCGGCGGTTCGACTTCGATGACGCCTCCAAAGATGTGAGGAAGCGCGTTTCCGGCATGGCATCGAGCGTGCGCGATATTGATATAGACAGCAAAGGTGTCGAAGGTTTCCTGGATAACCTGAAAGATAAGCTCGCGGACGCAATCGACTCGGTGCGGTCTGATGTGGCGCCAAAGGCTGCGGATAGGCTCAAGGACGACGTATTCCCTGCCGCTGCCGGAGTAGCTGAAGCCATATCTCGCAGAGTGCGCGAAGATGTCATGCCGACCGCGCATGATGTCGTAGATAAGGCCCGTGAGGATGTGATTCCCTCAGCTTTCAAACGAGTGGGTAAGATGGCTGATGAATATGAGGTCATGCCGCGTGCGCGGAAAGCTGTTTCCTCTACGAAGGAAGGTGCGCTTTCGCTGGCTGACGTAATGCGCGGGCTTGCAATGACAGTCGCGAACAAGGTTGTTTCGGATGTGCTGCCGGGCGTGAAGGTGTTCGGTGACCAGGCGGTCCATAGCGCACGGGAGGATGTACTGCCCAGGGCGCGCAAGGTCGCTTCCCAGGCGCCCGATATGATGTCAGATGCGCTGAAGGGCGCGATGGATAAGGTTGAGGATGCAATCCACGCAGCCCAGCCGGTTGCCTCCGATGCATTCGAGTTCGGCAGGCACCGTGCGTCAGAGGCAGCCGAGTTCAGTCGCCACAGGGCGAGCGATATTGCCTCAGGCGTTCGTGGCGCGGGTGGTGGAGTTGGCGGGGCGGTATCTTCGGCGGGGCGTGGAGTCACCGGCGCGGTTGGCGCTACGGCTTCCATCACAAAAGAGACCACGGGCATACTCTTCTGGGCCTCCATGCTTGGCGGCCTGGTATTGCTTGCCTTTGTTCCCGACAAAGAGAAGCAGAAGGAGATATGGAATAACACCTTCCAGTTCCTGGGCGAGATACGTGAGATGTGGACTGATCTCCAGGGCGTCGCGGGCGAAGGCGACACCGTTGTGTAGTCCCTTGAGATAAGATAGGCAAGAGAGGTAGTACAAACTGCCTCTCTTTTTTGTTCTGTGTGCCCGCTTACAGTATAATCAGTGGGATACTAATTCTGAGCATGAAAAATTGGAGCATGATTGATGTTTAACTGGCTCAGGCGCAAAGAGCAGCCTAAGAGCGAAGAGCAGCTACAGGAGCAGCAGGAGAAGTTTGAAGAGGGCCTTACGCGCACAAAGCGGGGCTTTTTTCAGCAGGTAGTCTCCCTTTTCGAAGTTGACGAGATAACCGAGGACATCTGGGAGGAGCTTGAAATGCTCCTGATCCAGGGCGACATTGGAGTAGACACGAGCGTGGCAGTGTTAGACCGCCTCAAGGAGAGGATGCGTGTAGATCGGCTGAAGAAGCCCTCGGATGTCTACCAGGCGCTGCAAGATGAGCTTGTGGAGGTGCTGGTTCGACCGGAGCGCGAGCTTGCGGCCCCCAGCAACGGCAAGTCGTCACATGAGGAAACATTCTCTGAGGGCATCCCGTATGTGATACTTGTCGTAGGGGTGAACGGCGTCGGTAAGACTACCACGATAGCCAAGCTGGCAAAGATGTTCCGCGACCAGGGCAAGAGCGTGGTTATAGGTGCAGGTGATACGTTCAGGGCAGCCGCTATCGAGCAGCTTGTGATCTGGGGAGAGCGCGTCGGTGCGCCTGTTATCCGGCACCAGATCGGGGCAGACCCCGGCGCTGTAGTGTTCGATGCTGTCGAGGCTGCTCGGTCGCGCAATGCTGATGTATTGATTATAGACACCGCCGGACGTTTGCACACCAAGACAAACTTGATGGAAGAGCTTCGTAAAGTAACGCGTATCATTGCCAAGCAATTGCCTGGCGCGCCTCATGAGACGCTGCTGGTGCTCGACGCGACCACTGGGCAGAACGGACTGCAACAGGCCAAAGTCTTCATGGAAGTCGCTGATGTATCTGACGTAGCAGTCGCCAAGCTGGACGGCACGGCAAAGGGTGGGATAGTGTTCGCAATCGCCAGAGAGTTGAAACTGCCGATCAGATATGTCGGCACCGGCGAAAAGATAACCGACCTTGCCGAGTTTGATGCTCGACAGTTCGTGAAGGCGTTATTCTCGTAACAGGCGAAGGCTCTCAAGGCAAGTCTATAGGAGAACGTAAGAGGTGGTTGAGATTGGAGAATTTATCCAGTACTTTGTTCTTCTGATACTGAGCTTGGAGGTTTTCCCACGACGAGGTAGACGAATAGACCTCAAGGCGCAGACGATTTTCTTATCGTTCGTGTTTGCAATTCAACTTGTTACTCTGTTTCTCCGACTCTACTTCCATGATATTCAGGCTAGTATTATCTTCATAATCATTACCCTAATATTAGGGGCGAAGCTAATATTCAACATTAGAAAACTACATAGCGCGCGCCAGTTGGGTTCTCACTTGGGCGGAGAACTGTGAAGCGCCTGTAGAACAGTATGACAGTGCATTTTATGGTGCGACAAATGAGAGGATTGATTGATGTTTGAAAGTCTATCAGATCGTCTGACGGGAGCATTTTCCCGACTACAGGCGAAAGGTCGCCTCGATGAGGTGGATATTGACGAGGCGATGAAAGAGGTGCGTCGTGCGCTCCTGGAAGCCGACGTTAACTTCAAGGTAGTAAAGTCCTTTGTCGACAGGGTGCGAGAGCGCGCTATCGGCCAGGACGTGCTCAGGAGCCTGACTCCGGCACAGCAGGTAGTGGGCATCGTCCACGAGCAGTTGATCGAACTGCTCGGCGAGGCATCCCGGATCGAGATGTCGAAGACGCCACCTACCGTGATCATGTTGGTGGGTCTGCAAGGCTCCGGCAAGACGACCACTGCCGCCAAGCTGGCGCTGCAACTGAGGCGGTCGGGGCAGAACCCGCTGCTGGTGGCGGCGGACATGTACCGCCCGGCGGCTGTACAGCAGTTGCAGACGCTTGGGAAGCAGCTAGGAGTGGTTGTTTATGCCGAGCCGCAGGGCGCTAACCCCGTAGATATAGCGGTCAACGGTGTGCGTCACGGCCAGGCTAACAACCACAACACAGTCATTCTGGACACGGCAGGTCGCCTGCACATAGATGAAATGATGATGCAGGAGGTCGCCAATATCAAGAGCCGCCTGCACCCTAACGAGACGTTGCTGGTGGTCGATGCCATGACAGGCCAGGATGCGGTGCGCGCGGCCACCGAGTTCAATGAGAAGATCGGCGTTACCGGCCTCATAATGACCAAGATGGACGGCGACACCAGGGGCGGCGCTGCCCTTTCTGTGCGCGAAGTCACAGGGGTGCCGATAAAGTTCATCGGCACCGGCGAGAAGACCGATGCCCTTGAGCCTTTCTACCCGGACAGGCTAGCCTCACGAATCCTCGGCATGGGCGACGTACTGACGCTCATCGAGAAGGCGCAGGCTGAGTACGACGTTGACCAGGCAAAGGCGATGGAGAAGAAGCTCCGAACTGCCACCTTCAACCTCGACGACTTCCTGGGGCAGCTTCAACAGGTGAAAAAGCTGGGGCCGTTGGAGAACGTCATGCAGATGATACCGGGCCTCGGCCAGGCGATGCGCCAGCAGAAGGTCGAAGTGAAAGAAGACGACCTGCGGCATATAGAAGCAATAATTCGCTCGATGACCCGGATGGAGAGGCAGCGGCCCGAAGTGATAGACAGCAGCCGCCGCCGCCGCATTGCTAAGGGGAGTGGTACGACTGTTCAGGATGTCAACGCCCTGCTGAACCAGTTCAAGCAGATGCAGAAGATGATGAAGATGATGATGGGCGGGGGCGGCCCGAAGATGAAGGGCAAGGGCAAGCGTCGAGGTGTTGGTGGTAATATAGGGCAGTGGATGCAGTAGGATTATTAAGGAAGGCGTAGGTGCAGAACCTGCGTCTTCTGTGATACAGGTCAAAAATACATCGGGAAACGAACCCAGTCCCCTTTGTCATTCTGAACGAAGTGAAGAATGACAACCCTAACTTTAGTCGTACTCCTTGTAACTTAATCCTATTCTGACATTAGTTCAGTTAGCCCCGTAATAGACGATCAGCCTCCCGATTTCTCTTCATTAAGAGGACAAAGCCTACGAGGGATACGATGTGTACCGCGAGCGTTAGACCGGAGGCAAACGGTGCGCGAAATGAGTATATAGTGTCCCAATCGCCGTCGAAGGCAGGATCGATACTGATCAGGGGGTAGAGCACTAACGTCTGTGCCATCTCCAGCACGCCCAACTGGGCAAGCATCACTCGGACTACTTCTTTTAGCCTGGTCGCATAGATGGCGGCGGCGAGACAGATTATCCCCAGGGCATAACTGACAAAGTTGCCCGCGAGCGAGACGTACCACTCCAGCAAAGGGCTGTTGGTCGCGGGGATGTATTCTACATATCCCCAATAGACAAAGTAATGCAGCCCCAGGACCTGGCTGTTAGTGGTCCATGCAGCCACCATGTGCCCTAGCTCGTGCAGCAGCACACCGACCGGCACAAGCATGAAGAACGCGACCCCAACAGCAAGCTGACGGTCCTGTGCAGAAAGCTCATCATTCCAGAAAGTGCGCCAGCTCTTGCTAAGCTGGTAGAGAGTGAACCCTGCCCCAAGAATTGAGAGCCATGCCAGGCTGGAAAACGTGTCGGCGATGCCTCCCACTTAGCTCTTTTCCACCCCAGGAATCACTACCTCGTAGATGCTTACCTGGGGTCGCGGTGGGCCTCCGGCTTGACCGTGCCCGTGGCTACCGTGCGCTGCTGTGCCTTGCCCATGCCCATGCCCATGTCCGCTTGCCTGAGAATATTCGGGCGTCTTCGCATGGGCCTGTACATTATCGGGGCTGTTCATCCATCGGTCGAGGTCCTCCTGGCTTGCCCAGCGAGTCATCGAAACGCACTCTTCTTCGCCACGCAGCAACTCGAAGCCGAGGAAGCCGGGATAACTGTCTACGCGACCGGCACGGTTCTTGAAGCGCTCGATCATTTGCTCGGCCTGCTCGGGCGAGTTGACCGGGATGCGTACCATCACTACAACCATGATTTTCTCCTTCTGTAATCCAAAACTCAGCCGTGAATTATAGCATAGGGCACGGCTCGTGCTGTAAGATTAGGGGTAAAGGTCTCCAAAGCGGTGGGTATTGCATCATGGATACGACGCAACCGGCGGACGAAGGGGTGATACACCCACGGAAACGAGGTTTCGGTCCGGGGCGTGTTGTACGTGTGGGCTGTTTGCTGGTAATCGTCGGTCTATGTGCAGGCGTGGGAGCTATCGCGATGGCGCTTCAGTCAGGCCCACTTGAGCTAAAAGTGCCGGGCGAGAGCCTTTTGAAACTCGGCTCGGATGACTTTGTGATGAGTAATTACTCTTTCCAGAACGGCACCACTTACTATCTCGATCTCGATGGCAACGGCGTGCGCAACATCGTCCAACTGCATTACATGACAGATAACCGCAAGCTAGAGCTAGTGTTGCATCACGCCTCGAAGGACATCATGCGCGACACCGACCTGTTTACTATGCCAATCCCTTGACCGAGATGTGCAGGTTGCTAATTTCGTGTAACTTGCAGCGCACTAGCCGCGTATATTAGGGTGTTGAGACGAAAAGTTGGAGAAACGGGGGAGTTATGAGTTTTATCAAAGACAGATTGGTGGGAACGAGGCAGGTCCCGCCCGTAATAGATCAGAATGTTGGCGGGCCGCTTTCGGTAGCGGGTGACAGGGCGAGCGACGGCACACCACGAAGCCAGGTACGCCATGTGCCTGCGAGGTCACGCATGGAGAAGATCGGCTTCTGGGTAGTTGTGGCTGCCGCCATCGCGCTGCTGTTGGTGCTGATGGGTGTGCTGCTGCCGCCGATCTTTGGGGGCATCGCAACGGGTATCTATACTGCGCTGTTCGTCGGGTCGCTGACCTTGATGAACCTGTCTCGACCATCGGGTTGGGCGAATAGTTTGCTGGGGCGGAGGGTCTTTCCTGTTTTGCGGGCTTCCGAAGGGGAGATACTACGCCTTTCGGGGGTGAATGCCGCTCTTACATTCGTGTTCGCTTTCTTCTTTCACATCGCAGCAAGCGTGCTAGGCTCCTTCCTGGCGGGGATTATCGTTCTGGGTGGGCTTATCGCGGCTGGGGTTTTCTATAACAGGGCGCGCAAGGTCATCATCAAACCTTAGAGGGGCCACGTGTGGGCGGCTGTGCGGTGGCTGACAGATAGGGCGGACACGTGGGTCCG
>JBBRVL010000118.1:0-10141 GCA_038246925.1 Chloroflexia bacterium | reverse complement strand
ACGGTGAGCGATAATACCGCTGCCGCCCTCCTGGTGCGTACGCTAGGCCCAGACAACATCAACCGTTTCATGCAGCAGAATAGTCTTACTCACTCTCTGCTCGACTGGAGCGGGTCGGGAGATAATCTGACTACACCGATTGACGTCTTGCGTGAAATGGAATTGCTTGCTACTTCGAAGATGGTAAACGCAAATGCAAGCAAGCAAATGGTCGAGATCATGCTCGATCAGACGGTGAACAATCTCTCAGCACCCGGCTTACCGGCCAGTACCCCCTTCGCCCACAAACATGGCGCTCTTGACGGTCTTCTACACGACGCGGGTATCGTCTACGGTCCGACCGGCCCGTTCGTCTTCGTCATTATGTCAAGCGATCTCAACAGCTACACAACCGCCTACGACAATATGCCCCTGCTGATGAGGCGCGTATATAGCTATTTCAACGACCGTACCTCAAGCCCGGCCCTTTATTTCCCTCAGACGCGCCAAACCGTAGGCCACGACTTCCTCAAGTTCTGGCACTCTCACGGCGGGGTTGACGCCTTTGGATATCCAATTGCACCGGAGCAAATGCGCAACGGCGTACTATCGCAGCAGTTTGAGCGTGCTCGCTTTGAATGGCACCCAGAAAATGCAGGGGCGGGTGGAACGCTACCGGGGGTTGTTCTTGGGTTGGTGGGGCAGGAGCGTGCCTCCCATCTTGGGCTAACATGGTCTGATGGTAGTGCCTCTGGAAGTGGACAATTCTTTCCTCAGACGCGCCAAAACGTATCGGGCAAGTTCTACAACTATTGGCTGAATTATGGCGGCGAGAGGGTGTTCGGTCTACCCATATCACCGGCAGCCGAGATGGTAAATCCCTCCGACGGTAAGACTTACCTGACACAGTGGTTCCAGCGAGCGCGCTTGGAGTTGCACCCTGAGGAACCCGAAGCGCAGCAGGTCTTACGTGGCGCGATTGGCACCGAACTTGCCAACACTAAATAGACGACCTCATCCTTCGCCAAACGGGTCTTATGTTTGCTCAATATCACCTGATGCGATTCCTTTGACCCCTCCCTGAAATACAACCAACAGCCTCTTTGAAACGTTATATTATATGTGCCGTCTGCCCTCCGCCGTGCCTGCAAGCGCCCATCGCCGTCTAGAGAGGAACCCGCCTTCCATGAACCAGGCCCCATTCGATTCTAGCATTCTACAACGCCCTCGCTTACGCTTACTTTTCCTGACACTGCTTCTCTTTCCTGTCTTCGCTTCGCTTACCGGCAGTAGCGGCTCGGGTGCTTATGCAGCGGCTCCCACTGCTGTAACGACCCATAACCAGTATGGCTTCGTCATGGCGCTGCTTGAGAACAATGCCGAAGTCAGAACCATGGGCTTCCAGTGGGTTCAGTACGGCGTCTACTGGAAAGATGCCGAGCCGACGCCCGGAACCTACGACTGGGGCCACGTCGACAACGTTGTGAATTCAGCCCGCAATGCGGGGCTGAATGTGCTCCTCCGTGTGAGTCGCCCACCGCAATGGGCACGCGACCCAATTTGTGCGACTGTTGATACCTGTCCGCCGCGTGACCCAGCAGACTTCGGACGCTTCACCAATCGCCTTGCGGCGCACGTCAAGCCGAGGATCGCGCCATATCGCGTCGCATATGAGATTTGGAATGAGCCGAACACCGACATTGAGTGGGGCAACCTGTGCCCCGATCCTGAACGATACACCGGACTACTCGTCGCGGCTTACCCACAGATAAAAAGCGCCGATCCCGCAGCTACAGTGATCGCCGGTGCTGTTACGACTGTCGGCGAGCGGCTGCGTCCCGGCTGCCATCTCGATGATGTGGCTTTTCTCGACCAGATGTACCAGGCGGGAGCAGCGCCTTACTTTGACGTGCTAAGCGACCACCCTTATGGCTTTGGTTCGCCCCCAGAGGAGGACCCTATCTACGGCAATAGTGGCCTCGTATTCAGGCGTCCCGAACTGCACCGACAGCTTATGGTGCGATATGGAGATCAAGCAAAAGAGATCTGGGCAACTGAGCTAGGGTGGGCAATCGACCCGCAGACCGTTGGGTCAAGCTGTCCTCGCCCCGACTGGTACTTCATCTACAGCCCACAGCAGCAAGCCGACTACCTTGTGAGAGCGCACCAATGGGCAAGGGCCAACTGGCCCTGGATGGGCGCGATGTTTACTTTCAACTTCGATTTTCAAGATGCGTCATGGTACGAACAATGCCACGCCTTCCGCTTCTGGTCGGTTGAAGGAAGGCCCGCACAGGCGGCACTGGCTGCCCTTACGCGCGCTCGTTTCTCTGATGTCCCGCTCGATTTCTGGGCATATGATTTCATTGAGTATCTGGCGAATCGGGGAGTTATCGGCGGTTACAGCGACGGCACGTTCCGCCCCAACAATTCCGCTACCAGGGGACAACTTGCCAAGATTGTCGTCCTGGGCTTGAACCTTACTCTGCCACCACCGGCCACCGCGCATTTTGCCGATGTTGCTCCCGACAATCCTTTCTACCAGTATGCCGAAACGGCCTATGAGCGTGGTTTGATCGGAGGGTATCCATGCGGAGGACCTGGCGAGCCGTGTGACCCACAACAAAGGCCATATTTCCGTCCCAATGCCAACGTGACCCGCGGCCAGATAGCCAAGATTGTTGTCCTGGCGGCAGGTTGGGACCTGTTGCGCCCGACTAACCCGTCGTTCCGGGATGTGGGCAACGGGACTACATTCTACGAGTTCGTTGAAACAGCATTTGCGCGTCAGATATTGAGTGGTTACCCGTGTGGCGGGCCGGGCGAGCCTTGTGACCCTTCGGGGCGTGGTTACTTTAGACCGGGAAATAATGCTACTCGTGCCCAGATAGCGAAGATGGTCTATCTGACTATCCAACAGCCGACCCCGACACCTACGCCAACACCGACGGCCACTGTCACGCCAACCGCTAGTCCTACGCCGACACCATCGCCAACAGAGACCGTCACTCCCTCGCCAAGTGTGACATCAACCGCAACCCCGTCGAGCAGTGCGACACCCACTGCCACGGTCACACCCTTGCCTACCATCCAACCTGAGCGCGACTAGCCAGCAATAGCCTTTTCACGCTTCTTGAGAGAGTTTAAAAAGAGAAGATGAGATACCGTAGGGGCGGACCAATGTGTCCGCCCTGTTTGCTGACCGCAATCTTCACAGCCAACGAACAGGGCACCCACAAGGGGTGCCCCTACGAAATACGAATTTCTGTGTGCCCGACGTTGCTGGCCGGGCGCACAGGTCCGCCCCTTCAGTGATGGATTTCGCCACCCCTCATGCCGCCTGGTCCTTGTACGTGGCTGCTGCTTATGTTATCATATCCTGCTTCGGCGCGGCACTTGGCCGGAGACGTGGCATAGAGGAGAGTAGAAAGCATGTCGGAGGACCGTCACACGACCGGGCAATTAAGTCCGGCCACCTTGATCGTGGGACAATCAGGTGGAGCGACGGCCGCCATCAACTCTTCCCTCGTAGGCGTTCTCCGCGAAGCCAGGGCACAGGGTATAAAGCGAGTGTACGGGATGCGCAACGGCATACGCGGCCTGCTCTCAGGCGACCTTCTTGACCTGAGTGACCTCCCACCAGAGGTCCTTCCTGACCTCCAACATACTCCCTCAGCGGCCCTCGGCTCCTGCCGATACCACTTGACCGACGCCGACGTTCCTCTAGCTCTCGCAGCATTGCAAGAGCACGGCGTGCATTTTATGGTTTATATCGGGGGCAACGACTCCGCCGATACTTCCCACAGGCTAGCTCAAGCAGCGTTGGCGCAGTCTATAGACCTGCGTGTTATCGCTGTCCCTAAAACAATAGACAACGACTTGCCCGTCACCGACCACTGTCCCGGCTACGGCTCCGCAGCACGCTACATAGCAATCGCTGCGCTAGAGACCACTCTCGACACAAGAGCGATGACGGATATTTATCCCGTGAAGATACTTGAGACGATGGGCAGGCACGCGGGTTGGCTTCCTGCGGCGGCGGCCCTTGCATGGACGACCGGCTGGGATACTCCCCATCTTATTTATCTCCCGGAGTGCCCCAAAGATATCGATGAGATTTTGGGCGAAGTGCAGGAGGTCCACCGGGAGAAGGGTCACGTTGTCATTGTAATGTCTGAAAATATTCGCTGTCGGGATGGAAGGCCCTTCAGCGTGGTTGGCCTGGAGGCGCTTGAGGGTGCCCAAACACAAGGTCAAAGTGACCCTAGTTTCGTCGATTCCTTTGGGCACGCATATTACCGTGGCCTGGGCGCGGGTTGGGTCTTGACACAACTCATCACGAAGCGACTCGACTTGCGCGCCCGCCTGGACCAGCCGGGCACGCTCCAGCGGATGTCACGCGCACACGCAAGCGAGGTCGATCTGATAGAGGCTGAAGAGTGTGGCAGGGCGGCGGTACGAGGTGCGCTTGCCGGGGCCACCGACCAGATGGTGATACTGGAGCGCGCGGAAGGGCCATTGTATCGCTGCACGATTGGCATGACAGACCTGGAGCAGATAGCTAACGTCGAAAAGCGCATGCCGTCTGATTTCATCACCGCCCAGCAAAACAGCGTCACCCAGGCGTTCCTCGAATACGCCCTCCCGCTCATTGGCGATGTTCTTCCACAGTACGTCGAATTGCAGGCGTAGAGGAGCAAAATCAGAGCAGCACGAGGCTAAGGCTGTTTTCAGATGAGTAATAGCCAGGACAAGGGGAAATGACCAGATGCAGATAGAGCAGGTAGGTATAGTTGGTGGCGGCACTATGGGCAACGGAATCGCCCAGGTCTTCGCCATGTCAGGATACAAAGTCAAGTTGCGAGATGTGGGACAACCACAACTAGAGCGCGCAATGGGCACTATAAAGAAGAGCCTGGCCAAGTTCGTCGAGAAGGAGAAAATCACCCAGGATACAAGCGAGGCATCTCTCGATAGGATCGAGACTACCACTGAGTTAGGCGACCTCGCGGATTGCGATCTGGTGATCGAAGCGATCTTTGAGAACTTCGATGCTAAAGCGTCAGCTTTCAAAGAGCTAGATTCTTTGCTCGGGCCAGATGCAATTCTCGCCTCAAATACGTCCTCCATCGATATAACCCGCCTTGCCTCGGTCACCGGACGGGCCGACAGGTTTATAGGGATGCATTTCTTCAACCCTGTACCCCTGATGTCGCTTGTCGAGATCATACGTGGACTGGCAACTAGCGATGAGACATACGAGACCATCCGCACGCTTGCTGAGAAGTTAGGCAAGACACCGGTACAGGTGCGCGACTATCCAGGTTTTGTCTCTAACCGAGTTCTCATGCCCATGATAAACGAGGCAATCTTTGCCCTATACGAAGGCGTAGCCTCCAAAGAGGATATCGACACAGTGATGAAACTGGGCATGAACCATCCTATGGGACCTCTCACGCTGGCCGATTTTATCGGGCTGGATGTCTGCCTTGATATTCTCCATGTGTTGTATGACGGCTTCAAAGATTCAAAGTACCGCCCCTGCCCCCTCCTGGTCAAGATGGTGCAAGCAGGAAGACTTGGCCGTAAGACCGGAGAGGGCTTCTACAAATACTAGCGGAAAATACTAACGAAGAGCAGAGGAAGAGGACTAAATGGAATTCGGGCTGACCGAAGAGCAAAGGATAATCAAACAAACCGCGAAGGAGTTCGCCGACGAGCAGCTCGCGCCGTTGGCCGCCGAATACGACCGGAGCGAAGAGTTTACGGCGCCCCAGGCAAAACTACTCGGCGAGATGGGCTTTCTCGGCATGATGGTGCCGGAAGAGTATGGCGGCGCGGGTCTGGACACGGTATCGTATGTGTTGGCGATGGAGGAAGTGAGTCGAGCCTGTGCTTCTACCTCTGTGACAATGACGGTTCAGAATTCGCTCGTCTGCTGGCCGATAGACTATTTCGGCAATGAGGAGCAGAAACGTAAGTACCTTGCACCTTTAGCGAGAGGAGAAACGCTTGGATGCTACGGGCTGACCGAACCGGCTGCGGGATCCGATCCGGCGTCAATGGCTACAACAGCTATTGAGGATGGTGATGCTTATGTCCTGAACGGCTCAAAGATCTTCATCTCGAACGGCGGAGTAGCCGACATCGCAATCGTGTGGGCACAAACCAACCGTGAATTGAAGCATAAAGGCATAACGTGCTTTATCGTAGAGGCGAGCACATCGGGGTTTGTAGTTGGGGCGGAAGAGAAAAAACTTGGTATTCGCGGGTCAAACACCGTTGAGCTGCACTTCGAGAACTGCCGGATCCCGAAGGAAAACATCCTGGGCAACGAAGGCGAAGGCTTCAAGATTGCCATGCAAACTCTCGACGGAGGGCGGATCGGCATAGCATCACAGGCGGTGGGCATCGGTCAGGCATGTATCGATGTCGCTGTGAAGTATGCACACGAGCGACAGGCCTTCGGTAAGCCTCTTGCCGACATCCAGGCGATTCAGTTCAAGATTGCCGATATGCAAATGGAGGTCCAGGCTTCCCGCCTCCTCACCTATCATGCTGCCTGGCTGAAAGACCAGGGGGCGCGTTACACGAAGGAAGCTGCCACCGCCAAGCTGCATGCTTCCGAGGCCGCCAGTAAAGCCGCCCACATGGCTGTTCAAATCCACGGTGGCTACGGCTATCTACGTGACTTTCCGGTGGAGAGACTCTACCGTGATGCGCGTATCACAGAAATCTACGAAGGCACATCCGAGATTCAACGCCTGGTAATCAGCAGCATGACGCTGAAGGACGGTCGCCCGCGCACCGAATAGCGAAAGCTACGCGCAAAAAATATAGCTCCTGCTCGTTCGAGGCGGGAGCTATTCTTCATTTGTACTGATCCATATCTTCATGGCCTTATTTGGTCTTTGCCTTTGCAGCTCGAAGCGCCCGGATCGCCTTACGGTATCTTCGCTCTCCGAGAGCTTCACGCTGCCGGTCGGTCTGAACATCGCGGGCAAAAAGCTCTAGCGAGTAGAAATTGTAGTTCATTCTTGTCTCCTTCTTCCTGATTGTATCCCTTACCACCAGTGTTTATTGTACCCGGTAGGAGAGGCGGACACATCGGTATCAGGAGGTAAAGTAGGGCACGCAAAAGGCCGAGTTCCCATAGCTTGAACTCGGCCTTTTGGCAGCTCATACTCCTACTTAGGGCCTAGCCTTTTGGGCATTCAGAACCGTCCGGCGTACTCAGCGCAGCGAAGAGTCAGAAGTGGAGCGTTTTGCTGTATAACTCGATTCTCCGCTGTGCTCAACACGACGGATTGGACCTAATACTACCTACCCGCAAGGTCATAGACAAATGGCGAGATGAAGATAAGGGCGAAAAATACTACAATTGCTATACGGTTGAGGCCTTTGTTTACTTCTGCCATCACACGATCCTCCATGAGAACTTACTTCGGCCTGGCTCGATAGTAGCGATGCGCCCATACGCCACCTGGTCCCTGGTCATTGAACTTATCTAAAGCAAATCTTGGGCCAGAAGGCAAACCAGTAAGTATTCAGAATAAGGGTAGAGAAGACGCTCTGTAGGGGCACCCCTATGTGGGTGCCCTCTTTCCTTACCACAAAGTATTCGGCGCACGAACAGGGCACCCACAAGGGGTGCCCCTACCGATCCTTTTACCCCAGGTTTGAACAGTACCCAAAATCGAGCGCGCGGAACAAGGAGCGGAGTAAAGATTTGGGAGGAAACCTGTTTCTAAAAGATGGGTGGGGACTTTGCCGAGAGAGGGGAGATTAGCTGTTTGCAGCGGCGAGGCGAATTGCCTGTATAAGTTGCTTGTAGGGGACGCCTTTCTCAAGGAGAAGATTTACGCCTGCGGCTTTCGCCAGGGACCGCTCGCCATCGTCGTCATGTATCGTGAGGGCCACAATCGATGAAGCGAGATGCTGCTGGGTGATCTCGGCGACGGCTTCAAAATTATCACAGCAGCGCATATCGAGATCTATCAACATTACGTCGGGCCGGAGCTTGCGGGACATTTTGATCGCTTCACAATCATCTGCGGCCTCGCCGACAACGCTTATGCGGGGGTCAAGTTCGAGCATCGTTTTGAGACTGAGCCTGAGTGTCGCGTGGTCGCCTGCGATGAGGACTCGAATTGGCGAAGGGGTAATAGAAAGGGAGGAACCGATTGGGAGCATTCGGGAGAAACGATGAGCGACAGTAAAAAAGGGCGGCGTGGGAAACTCCCGCGAATTCATCAAAGTTGAATAGCAACCACCAAAGTTTGTCGTCATGCTTCCGTCTCCTCCCGGAAAGCAAAATTGCAAGAAATGGGCCAACCGTTCATCATAGTAGTACCATGATATTATATTTTCCGCATTTTGTCACGGGCAGTCAGGCGGAAAGCGCACTACGTCTGTAGATGTAGACAACAGGTGCCGGTCAATCGACTATCTTCTGCCGCAAGGCGTAAACCGCCGCCTGCGTTCGGTCAGAAAGATGTAGCTTTTGCAGGATGTTGCTGACATGAGTCTTGACCGTTTTTTCACTCAAGACAAGGTCATCTGATATTTCTTTGTTGCTCTTGCCCTGCGCGATGAGGCGCAGCACGTCCAACTCGCGTTCTGTTAGGTCGTGCTTGGGAGCTGTCGGCTGCGGATTGGTGAATTCTTGCATAAGCTTGCGGGCGATCTCTGGATCGAGCTGCGCGTCACCCCTATGGACGGTTCGAATAGCGCGCACAAGGTCTTGCGGGAGAACGTCCTTCATGAGATAGCCTTGCGCGCCCGCCTTGATTGAGGCGAACACCTTTTCATCCTCGCTGAACGATGTCAAGACGATAACT
Organism: Chloroflexia bacterium; assembly: GCA_038246925.1. Lineage (GTDB taxonomy): Bacteria > Chloroflexota > Chloroflexia > QHBQ01 > JADMIH01 > JADMIH01. The sequence goes on along the minus strand of JBBRVL010000118.1, from coordinate 1,322 downwards.
CTGGTACTTGGTGATAGCGCCGTCACCTGCCGGGTCGCTTCGACACCGTCGACGTTCGGCATGACGAGGTCCATGAGCACTATATCCGGCAAAGTCTCACGTACAAGGGCTACAGCTTCCCGCCCGTCGCAGGCCTCGCCCACGACCTCTATATCCGTCTGCAACCCCAGATATGTGCGCAGCCCTTGGCGGACTATAGCGTGATCATCGACCAAAAGTACAGAAATCTTTTCGCCGCCCGTCCGGGTAGCATCACTCATAATAACTTTTCTCCTCTTATCGCTCGCAAGGCACCCGCACCGTGACGATTGTTCCAGTACTATCACTCGACAGGCCAATTGAGAAATCGCCGCCCAGTTGTTCGGCACGCTCGCTCATCGAAGCCAGCCCAAGCGTATTCGGCTTATTTGTGCCTGGCTCGATACCTATACCATTATCCTCAACAGTCATGTAGACCCAGTTGTCGTGGCTGTTGAGGCTGACCTTAACCTCTGTCGCCTTCGCATGCTTGACGACATTGTTCAGCGCCTCCTGCGCAATCCTGTAGAGTGCCTTCTCTATGTTGAGAGGCAGGCGACGTTGTCCCTTAACCTCAACGGTTATCCGCAGCCCCTGGCGCTCGCCTACCAGTTTAGCATGTTTTGTCAATACAGCCGCCAGACCTTCTTGTTCGAGGTCAGCCGGTCGCAACTCGAAGATGAGGGCGCGCATATCCTTGAGTGCGGCATTGGCGGTTTCATACAGCAGAGTGATTTGCTCCCTAGCTCTCGATGGGTCGACATCGAAGAAGAGGTTAGCCGCCTCGGCGTTCAATACCATGCTGAACAGGGCCTGCGAAAGCGAGTCGTGCAGCTCGCGGTCCAGACGGTTGCGCTCTTGCAAGATATCCTGCTCGCGCGAGCGGTCGTATAACCGGGCGTTCTCAATGGCAACTGCCGCCTGGTTCGCAAACGCCAGGACAGTCTGGCCGTCCTCTTCGTCGTAAAAGCCGGTCTGGTTCGTGTCGAGAGCAAGCGCGCCTATTACCTCATTGCGGACCATGAGCGGAACGCCTATCCAGGAGCGGGTTGGATCATCAGGGTCCGCGACAAAGCCTGGCTCGTTTCGAACGTCCTGTAACACGACAGGCTCACCGCCATCCAACATCCTGCGCGTCAACGTATTTTGCCGAGGATCAAACGTAACGCCCAACACATCATCCGGCCGCCTGAAGCCCTGACCCGCGATAATCCTCAGCCGCCTGTCAAATAGCATCATGATGGATGCGCGGTCGTATTGGACCACCTCGGCAAGCTGCTCCAGGATAAGGGTCAGCAGGCGGT
>JBBRVL010000117.1:0-10141 GCA_038246925.1 Chloroflexia bacterium | reverse complement strand
GCCTGTATCGGCGCGAGCACTAAAACGGCGGTTGTCCATAATCTCCCTTTTCGAGTTGTTAGTTTTTAGTTGCGAGTTGTTAGTTGCCTGTAAGCCGAAACTAAGTGCTAACAACTAACAACTCGCAACTACGGTTGAACTGGTGCTGGAGCGGTTGGCCCCGGCAGATTATCCGAGCGAGGTGGCGGGTACTGAATGTAATGGAACTGCTGTACCGCATCCTTGCGTACGAACAAGATCATGTCTTCCGATCCGAGAGGCTTGGGCGGCTCACGGAACATGAGGTACTTCCAGAGCGTGCCCTGTAGGTTCGGCTCTGAGATTGTGGCCCAGGTGGTGTGAAGCGCGCCCCCGACCTGCTCGCCAAACGGGGTTGTCTTTGTGTTCATGCCCGGCAAGAAGTCGTTCTTATACCACTCCTCGGGGAACCACCAACGCATCGCGTAACGCTGGGCCACGTAATTGTTTTTCAGGTTCTCATCACTGTTATGCTGGGCATACTCAAGCAGAAGCACACGCTGGTCGGCTGTTGGCTCGGCTTTCGCTTCCCCGATGAAGTTCTTGTTGTAGTCGCGCAGGTACCACTCCATAGGCCACGACGTAAAACTATCGTACATGACCTTGAAGTCCTTCTTGTTTCCGGCGCTCACGTAGGCGTATGACTCTAGCTCATGTATAACACGCGTCACATCAGGGGAAGTCTGCACATATACAGCCATCTCTTTCGGCACATCAGGCTGGTTATATGCTAGCATTATCGCTGAGCGGAACTGGTATAGCAGCCCAACCGTAAGGATACCGAGCGCGAAATAACGTAGAGCACGACCCGGCCCAACCCATACGATGAAAATGGCAAGGAGGCCGAGCATCAGTACCGGGAACATCCAGGTGGCGGCCCACTCGTTGTATTTGCTGCTCGATATAAGAGTGTTCATACTTAACGCCCACGCCATCGTAAAGATGGTGAAGAGCGTGAGGAAGAGCGCCACTGGAGCCCACGATTCGGGCCTGCTCCACGTAACCCAGGGCGGGTCTTGCACGCGGACGGCAACCTGCGACGGCGCGGAACTATAGCCTGATCGTCGTCGCGGAACGGGTGGAGGCGGCACTGACTTCGAGCGCGATCCACCATTCATGCTAAAAGAAACTATAGGCCCAGGCTGCCCGCCGCCTGTCTCCAGAGCTAGAGTGCGCGGCGCAATGCCTGCCCGCCGGGCCATCTCTTTCGCGCCCGACAGGCTGAAGAGAGCGCCGCGTACGGCCACAGGCCCACGAGCAGACGTTCGCTCGACCCAGGTGCTGTCATTCAGCAGTCCCGCCTGCTCGATACGCTCCCGGCGACGTGCGAGCAACGATGCAACCAATGCGCCTATGAAGAGCGCGGCCAGGAATATCGCCGGGCGGACCATATGCATCATGAGCCAGGGCATTTTCTCGCCTGCCCAGCTATACAGGAATAACACGCCTACGAGCCAGAAGCCGAGGAAGAGAGGCAAGAATGAGTCGAAGCTGGCGAATGGCACAGGGCGGTCTGTATTGAAGCTACCGAGGCGAGTGCCGCCTTCGTAGAGCCTTTCAGCGCGGGAAGCAAATACCTTGCGGATTCCACGCCAACTGAAGAATGCGCCCGCCGCGATGCTGAAGAATACCGCTATCGGCTCGTACAGGGGGATCAGTAGAAGGTAGTAATACCACGGCTGCCCTCCACGCTCAACGCCCTGCTGCGCCATCCAATAGCCGATAGAAGCGAACAGGCCAGACACAATGCCACGTGGCGTGTCCGTAAAGAAGACTGTATAGAGAATAGTAAAGAGGAAGGCCGCGATTACGAAGCCCACAAGGAGCACAACCGGCCTTGCGAGTAGCGAGCCGACCAGATAAGGGAGCGAGCCAGGCTCGTAACGTGAAAGTAATGTCCCCGGCTTAGGATCGAGACGACCTGGGTCCCAAAGTGGCGAAGCTTCGTTGTCGCGCTCCACGATAATCGCATCTCTATCTACCACGACGGCATCACTGGCAGCGTTCACCTGATCAGAAGCGTTGTCCGAACGTCCGTTAACCGAGCTGATGGTAGTACCGCTCACACCGGGGCGAACACGGCGACTCGGAAGGGCAGACGCCCCTCGGCGCGCGGGCAAAGGTAGAGCCTCGCCCGCCTCTACCATCTGCTTGGCTCTCATGCGGAAGAAGGTAATAACGGCAGCGACAAAGAGGGCAGTTATTATCAAGCCCCATTGCACCAGCGGGTGGGCAAATATGGCAACCGCGAAGCCGACAATCATATCGTAGTTCGGGTTGACAGAGGGTATGTTAGGTAGAGCCGGGATACTGCCGCTTTTCATACCGTTATGGATAACAAAGTACATACCGCCCAGGGTCGCCACGTAACCCCCTAGCGCGCCCAGTATGGCGTAACCAGACTGGTAAGCGAAAAGGAGCAGGAAGAATATAGCCAGCACCGCCACCGTCAGGTACGCCGACTCCTTGATGGTGAACATCAACGCCAGGCCCGCGCAGAAGATGTAGAAATCGGCTGGGCGGCGCATCGATATAAAGCGCCACAGGCCGACGAGCATCAACATCTCCATACCAGAGTAAATTGCATCCTCGCGCGCCATTCGGCTGAAATAGAGAATACTCGGTGAAACAAGCAGAAGTACAGAGCAAATAAGCGCCGTCAGCCTTCCCAGCTGCCTGCGAAGGAAGAAGGGCGACATGACAACGAAAATACCGCAGAAGGCGGAAGCAAGACGTGCCGTGGCATCGGTCGCTCCAAAGAGCCAGAACATACCGGCTACCAGGTGGAACTGCAATGGACCGTGCATCATCGGGTCGTGTGTGTAGCCGGTGCCTTTGTACAGGTTATTCGAGTAGACGGCGTGGAGGCTCTCGTCGTGGTGGATCCCACGGTTGCCGATGTCCCAGATTCTACTGACGATAGCTATGGTGAAAAGTGCGGCCCAAAAGAGGTTTTCGTAGGTCATCAACGACCGCAAGGTAAAGCGTGGCTCGGCTCTTTCCTGGGCGACTGGCCTCTCGGTTACAACGGTCTCAGTTCTGCGCGCACGCGGAGCTATTACAGTACGCGAAGCTGCTTCCGTCTCGACAGGAGGCGAGGCAACCACCCTTGTCTCTTCAAGGCGGCGTCTGCGCTTAGGGAGGGTAATGTGAGCGCCTGCGTGGGCGGAATGGACCTGAGTTACCGCTTCACTCTCAACTTGCTCATGCCCGTTCGTGCCGGGATCATGCGCAAGATCGGCCTCTTCGACTATGCCGTTGTTATCTCCGTTACCACCAGCACCGTTGACATCAGTAGTCGGTTCGGTAACGGTCCGGCGGAGGTCACTCCTGCGTCGCGTCTTCATATAGCTCCTTACAACGGACTAACCTGGGACTAAAATATGAGGGTAAATTACGGAATGTCCGGCGGACGCCAAAAAGTAGATATAGTACCCCTCATAGTGCCTACCAGTGATTGTACCTTAATTGAGAAACGTACGCAAGAATGCTGCTATTACAAGAGGCTTACACTTCCGTAAGAGCAACGCAATATTTGACGTGTGCCTTCATGTATCGTCAAGGCTAATCCGCTTTTGCATTTTGCCGTTTTGCGCTCGTTCCCAGGCTTATTGCCTCGTAGCCGAAACGCTCCCGTATTTGATCGAGGCTGACTGTGAGGCGGCGGTCCTTGTCCTGTTCGTTCGCCTGGGGAGTTGTATCGGAATCGTTTTTGTTATGCGTATCTGTACTACCAACGAACAGCGGCTGCGGACGGTTTGCGGCAGTAATCAGCGAGGCGGCCCCGACTCCTATTAGCCGCACCACTTCACTCCCCTTACCGAGGCCCGTGGAGGCAGCGGCGGCAGCCAGTAGTTTGGCGGCAGTTTCGTATATCTCCTGGCCCGAGTCGGTCGGCACATGCAAAGTGTGCTGCCTGGTAATAAGCTTGCCGAAGCCAGGACTGTCCTGCCGCCATGCCCGTGACACCGGCAGAAGCCTGAGCTTGAGATAGACGCAACGGGTGCAGAACCCCTCACGCCGCAGGCTCCAGGCTACCTGATCTGATAAGGTGCGTAACATACTCTGCAATACGTCCAGGTCGCTCTCGTCCGAGGCCAATGTCGTCTCCCGGCTTATCGACTTGGGGTCTCCGGCTAAATGCAAGGGCGTATCATCTATACCGAGGGCGCGCCTGATGAAGCTGTTAGCATTCTCCTCGCCAAACGACCGGGCAAGTTCTTTATCCTCGGCGACCGCGAGTTGGCCTACCATTGTGATGCCGAGCTTCAGAAGCGCTTCGGCGGTGCGAGGGCCGATTCCTGGTAGCGCTCGCACAGGAAGAGGCGCAAGAGTGCTCGCTTCATCGCCGTGTGCCACTACGACCAGACCATCAGGCTTTCTCAAGTCGGAAGCGATTTTCGCAACGAGCTTATTCGACCCTATTCCAACCGATGCTGTCAGGCCGGTCTCCGTCAGGATGCGCGCTTTCAACTGCTCGCCTATACCCAGGACAGGTCCGCCCGCCAGCTCACAGCCGGTCATATCGAGATAGGCTTCATCGAGGGAGGCAGGCTCGACCAACGGGCTGAACTCCGACCATATTTCCCTGAGACGGTCGGCAACTTCTCTGTAGCGATCAAAGCGTCCCACCAGGACGACTGCATCGGGGCACAAAACGAGCGCCTTCGCAAGAGGCATGGCCGACCGGACTCCATGCGCACGAACCTCGTATGATGCCGAAGCGACGACTCCCCTCACACCCCTGATATATTCAGGTGGGCGAGCTAATTTCTGCGCTTCCAGCGCAAACTCACGCAGCTTCTCGACCGACAGCGGTGAGTTCCCGACGATAACAGGGCGTCCCCGTAGAGTAGGGTCGTCCTGTTGCTCCACCGAGGCAAAAAAGGCGTCCATATCCACATGAGCCACCCACCTGCGCGCGGGCTGCCCCCACAAAGTCGCCTGGCTCTCCATCAGCAGCGCCCAATGGACATAGAAACGCACATCTCGTGGAAACGATAGCATAGAACATAAGTTCTGTCAATCGTTTCCACGAAAGATGAAGGAAACCACCCAGCGTCGGCTAATGCCTTCCTACCTGCCGCCTATTTTTGGTCCTTCGTCTCGTAAATACAATTAGAGCACAAGACAAAACCGTAGGGGCGGACCTATGTGTCCGTCCTGTCGATTATACGCATCCATACAGGGCGGACACATAGGTCCGCCCCTACTTTCCTTTTGCCTCTTTGAAAATCGCCTCTTAAGGGATATGTCCAGGGGTTACTGAACGACGGTGATCTCGCGGGGTGCGTTGTTCATGCGCTCCGCACCTTCGGGGCCGAGCACTACTATATCCTCAATTCGCACGCCGAACTTGCCGGGGAGATAGAGTCCAGGCTCGATACTGAAAGCCATTGATGGCTGCAAAGGCGTGCTGTTGCCCCCTACTATGTACGGTGGCTCGTGCCCGTCAAGCCCGATGCCGTGGCCGAGTCTGTGCGTAAAGTACTGTCCGTAGCCTGCCTCTATGAAGTGGTTCCGAGCTACAGCGTCCAACTTCTCGCAAGTCAGCCCTGGGCGCGCTGCTCGAACGGCTGCTTCCTGTGCGGCTGCCACCAATCCATAAACGTGCAACTCCTCCGAGCCGGGAGAGGGAGGTTCACCCGCGAAGACAGTTCGGGTGATATCCGAGTAATAACCGCCAACCGTGCCACCGAAATCAAGCACTATGGCATCGCCCGCCTGTATCACTCGGTCGCCCGTATGGTGGTGCGGCGAGGCGCTGTTCGGGCCTGATGCAACTATTGCGTGCCCCGGCACTTCCAGCCCCTTCGCCCTTAAGCGCTCGACTATCTCACGCCCTACCTCGGCTTCGCTCCTGCCAATGAACGGCCCCTTTACCATTTCATCGAAAACCTGGTCCGCCGCCTGTCCCGACACGCGCAGCTTCTCGATTTCGCCGGCATCTTTGATCTGTCGCATAGGCGTGAGAACAGCGGACGCAGACGTAAACGCGGCGCGAGGAAGCTCTGCCTGCAAGCGTAGAAGAAAAACAGACCAAAGCTGGTCGGCCACGCCTATTGTACAGGCAAATCCACCCGGCAGGGCGTTTGCCCCGGACGCTATCAGTTGAGCGGCAAGCCTTGCCGGATTATCTTGCTCGCCCCAGGTCCTGACTACTATCTCATCACTCAAGGGTGGCAAGAGGGCAGCCTCGAACGTGGGCACTACTATATAAGCCGGGGCCTCCTGCGGCAGAATAAAGAGCGTCATCCTTTCGCTCGTGTGGCTCGTGACTCCCGTCAGATAAAAGAGGTCGGCGGACGGCCCGGCCACGATGAAGTCCAGACCATGCTGGTGCATCAGTGCCCTGGCGCGCGCCAGTTTTCCTAGTGTGTTTCGTACTCCGGTAACCATAATCAGGCCTTGACTCCTCCTTCAACTTTGGTCCGTGTCTCGCCGCCCGCAGTCTGAGCTACGACCAACTCCCCGGCTTCCGCGCGGGTTTCCTCTGCGTCTTCGGTTTGAGACTCAAACTTCTCTTCGCTCTCATGCGCGGCCTTGAGGTCCTGGATAATCACCTGTATAGCCCCGGCCAACGGCACAGCTACCAACGCACCAGCAAGGCCGGCTATCACCGACCCAAATAATATACTGACAATCACCACCAACGGGCTGATCCCGACCGAATTCTTCATTATGCGAGGAACAAGTACATTGCCCTCAATTGTTTGGAGTAGTATAGCGAACAGTACGACTATTAAGACTGTGCCCAGCCCGCCACCGGGCTGAGTAAGAGCGACCAATATGGCAGGTGCCGTGCCTATGTAAGGTCCGACAAGCGGGATTGCCTCCGCTATAGCAATGAACAATGCAAGCGCGGGCCAGTACTGCAAGCCGATGAAATAGTAACCGATTGCGCTGAGAATACCTACTATGCCCATGAGTGTAAGTTGCCCCCGCACCCAGCCGCCGACTTTCACCTCTATGTCATCCCACACGCGCCTGATGCGGTTAGCACGCCGGACCGGGAACCACGACATGACCGCCCTTTTCACAAGAGTCCGCTCGGTCAGCCAGTAATAGGCTACCACAAAGATCGTGATTACAGCGAAGAAAAACTCTGCGGCTATGAGGGCTGTATCGCGCACGGTCGCTACGGCTTCTTCAGACTCCGCCTTGGGGGGATTACGTAGGTCGCCCACAAACGAATCGGCAACGCTTACGAACACACTTGCCTGCTGCTTCAAGAACGGGTTGTCTATTTTCTCGATTCCCTTTTCGATATCGGCAACTGTTTTGCTTAGCGAGGTACCAAGCTCACTCGCTTGCTGGAAGACTACAGGCAGAGTGATCCAGCCGATCACTCCCAACACAAGGAATATACCCGTGTAAACTACCAGGATGCCGGAACTGCGGTTGAACGGGCCGCGCCGTAACATATTGACCACCGGCTCGATAGCCGTGGCGATCAAGAGCGCCAGGAAGAGGATCAGCAGAAGGGCGAGGGTCCTGTAGACGAGATAGGAGAGGAAGATAACTGCCAGCACGCCCGCAGTGGCTATTACCACTGTTGAAAGCTTTAGGTGATTTGCTTCTACTATCGGTTTTACCTCTACGCCATTTGTCTCCTCTATTATAACTAGCTTTGGTTCTTTTTCCTCAGCCTCACTCAACTATAGCCTCCCAATCCATACGTAGCATTCCTGCTCCTTAATTTGACACCCTATTGCGCCCTTCGCGCTTGGCCCGGTAAAGGGCGGCATCTGCGCGTGCCACCAGCATTTCAGGGTTGCGCCCATCCTCAGGGAAAGAAGCAATACCTATCGAAACGCTCGGCGCCGGCAGGACAAGCGGCTTACTGTTACCGTTCGACGAACTTTCGGCGTTAATGGGCGCGCCTTTCGGCCTATCGATCTGGGATACCACTACACTCAGACCATGTACCGCGGCGAGAATCCTTGAAGCGAACACCTCGGCCTGGCTTTTCGCCGTCTCTGGTAGTATAACGGCAAACTCGTCCCCGCCGTAACGGCATGGAATATCAGATTGGCGACTAGCATCAGCGATCACGTGTGCCACAGCCGAAAGTACAGCATCGCCAACCGGGTGTCCATAGGTATCATTGATAGGCTTCAACCTGTCGAGGTCGATCATAACCACAGTAAGAGGCTCTGAGTGGCGTAATGCACGGCGCATTTCCTCCTGGAGTCGCTGTTGGAAATAATCTTTGTTATAGAGCTGAGTAAGTGGGTCCCGGATTGCCCGTTTCTCGAGGTCGCGTACGGAAGCATGGTAAAAGTTCTCTGTGGATGTGAGCATAAGCTCGTCAAGAAGCAGGTCGATATATGCTACCATATCTACATCGAGAAGAAGGTTACGCCTCTCTGTATCTTCCTTGAGTGTGGCCCACACAATCTGTCTGAGCTTGACGTACTCGAGAATTACCTCGTGTAGCTCAAAACCCTGGGTCTGCCTGAGCTGTCCATGTTTGGCAGCCGACTGCTGGGCGCGCTCAAGAGGTCCGCCGAGGGGACGCGTGGCTGTAAGGTCCTGGAGGCGAGGTCGCGTGCTTATCGGGCCGGTGCGCAAATCCCCTGCCTGGAGGGCAGGCATCGGTATGGTCTCGTGGTCGGGACTCTCGCGCGCAGCTATTGACTGGGCAAAGTTGTGGAGCGTGACTTTAGTGCCACTCACGATTTCGGCGGTAAGCATATTATGGTGGACCTGGGTGCGTTCGCTCTGGCGAAGCTCGTCCACCCACCGCCGCGTGATGGTGTCTATATTCTCTGAAATTATTTCGGCAATCTGCTTGAACATTGGTTAGTGGCCGGTGATTAGTTGCCGCTCAATTTGGAACATATCTACTTGATTAACTCGCAGAAACGCCGGTTGGTTCCCCAGGTTGTAGTAGCAAGACAAGAGCCACTATCATTATCGCTCTAATGGTACGCATATAGGATGGGAGAAAAGTACTTGATTAGAGAAGTCGAAAGCTGGCGACGCATGAACGTGGGGGTAGGACTGGTGCTCCTCTCGGCGTGCGCCTTTGGCCTTATGCCGGTCCTAGCCAAGCTTGCCTACGCCGAGAACCTGAACCTGAACACGCTCCTTACAGTACGCTTTTGCCTGGCGGCGGTCGTTCTCTGGGTAATCTGGCTATTACGCCGCGAGCCGCCTACTTCCACCGGACGTGTAACCCTTGCCTCGCTGCTCCCGGTGATTCTAATGGGCGCAGTTGCATACGTCGGACAATCTTTTTCATATTTCACAGCGCTAAGTCTAATATCGGCATCTTTCACCGGCCTGCTGCTGTACGCATATCCACCGGCGGTCACGCTGCTGGCCTGGATATTTCTTCGTGAGCAAATCACGCGGCGGAAAATAGCAGCCCTCATCTGCGCTCTTGTGGGTATAGCGTTGGTGCTTCAGCTAACCTCTTCTCTGCTGGGCGGAACGGGCCGCGATTTCGGCGATCTAAACGTTGCGGGGGTTGCATGGGGCCTAGCCGCTGCATTTATCTATTCTATATACATAGTCTCAGGCGCCATTTTTACGCGGCGATTCGATCCTATTTTCTCGAGTGCTGTAGTGATCACCTCGGCGGCTGCTGTCTATGCGATATGGGGAGCCTTCTCCGGTACTCTGCGGTTCGACGTAACGCCTACCGGCTGGATAATTGCCTCTGTGATTGCGCTGATCTGCACAGTAGTCGCAATTGGCGCTTTCTTTGCCGGACTGCCTCTTGTCGGCCCATCAAGGGCAGCGATCCTCAGCACAGCTGAACCGGCGATAACAGTTATCACCGCGTCTATCGTCCTACAAGAGCAGATCACGCTTGAGCAGATCGCGGGCGGAATACTGATAGTGGCATCTGTGCTGGTACTTCAATCAGGTGCGTCCGAAGTCAAGAAGTATAAAATGCCAGATCAGCAAAAAAATTAGGAACTTGTATACTCTAACCCCTAACCCCTAATCCCCAACCCCTATCTGCTATAATAGACACCAGAAGTTTAAGGGCCTTTAGGAGCGGTTTATGTCGAGGATACTTTTCGGTTTGTTATTGACATTGATGGGGCTGCTTTATTTGTGGTTGGCGTATCAATCCATCGCCCCGAGGCTGATGAGCGACGGAACAGAT
>JBBRVL010000116.1:0-10148 GCA_038246925.1 Chloroflexia bacterium | reverse complement strand
GCTTGCGGGTGTCCCACTGCTTAAGACGTCTGGCCTCGTCACGAGTATACAGGTCGCCGCCCTGCATTGCGTACTGGTCGAAGACGGAGGAGTATGCGCCGCCGGGCGAGCCGTCTTGCCTCATGCCGTCGGAGCCGTAGGTGCCGTAATAGACGACTGTGAGGGGTGCTCTGGCTTCGGCTGGGGTGATCGTCTCCTGGAGCGGCTGCCAGAGGTTGGAGTCGAGCCACGCTTGCTCCTGCCTGCCTCGAACGGTAATCACGCGGAAGACTTTCTTTTTCTTCTTGCCTCGACCTTTGACGGGGGCAGGGAGGGGGCTGCTGAGGCCGGTGGTGTCGCCTGTTGTGCCGATTGGGCCTGGACCTTCGTATTTGCTGATGACCTGGTCGGCGGGGACCCACGCGCCGTCGTGGTTCGGTTTTTTCTTCCTGAACAAAGGCATGGTTGGCTCCTGTAAGGATGCTTTCAGACGGTAGGATGATAGCACGGGGTGTGCCAGTGTGTCAAAGAGTTGAGGGGAGGGTTAGTTGTCGGTGGTCGGCCCAGTTGAGGTCCATCGGAGCTTAGTCGCCTCACTAGGCCTCTGGGCCAACTTGTAGGTGGATGGGATAAGCGAATTCTATTAGGGCACCGTTAAGATCGTATCAACGCATCAGGGGGTAGCTCTGGTATTTCGCCGAATTCTTCTTGCGCCCCACTTATAATTGCTTGTGCCTTCTTCAAGACCTCAAGGCTCAAAGGCATTTCAAGCCTCTTGTGTCCTTCGACTATCTCACTCACTGTTACGATTTGAATCTTTTCGTAATCCCTCCCCATTAGGCTGTGGTGGTACAGTCCGGCGGCTTTCGCTGTTACTCGCATTTGCGGCGTAGGTTCTTCCAAGGTTATGAATGTAGCCATTGGCGCCCCGGCCGCCGCCATATCACCGCGCAGCTTTGCAATATCGCCCCGACTCACATTGCCCGACTTCACTTGGAAAATCATCCGCTCTATATCTTGACTACTCGTGTGGAAGAACGCAGTTCCATCAATCCCTGCGTCAGCACCTTTCTTCTCGTTAATAACAGCCCTGTTATTGGTGTATGTGAGGATAGCCCATTTCTCGAATTCTTTGCGGAGGCGATCGTCTTTCTTATTAGCTAGAGCTACTGCTGACGCCATATCAGACGGGATACCGTGAAGGATAATCTTTTGCCCAATTGCTGGCCATTGATCTTTACCAACCTCCTGCTCCAAGCGACTAAGAATAACAGCAATGGACTGGTAAGTTATATCGATCCCTATCCACTTGAGTCCAAATTGCTGTGCGACAGCTACAGTCGTGCCACAACCACAATAGGCGTCCAATACTGTTCCATTGGGTGGGCAACTCGCCTTGATAATCTTTTGTAGTAGTCTCTTAGGCTTCTGCGTTGGATAACCTAATCTCTCCTTGGCGGAAGGAGCAATGAATGGTATGGCCCAGACGTCATTTTCCCGGACACCTTTTTCATCAATGGATTTTTCACTGACTAGAACAGGCTCATCTCCTTCTTTGAAGCGATGCAAAATGCCTTGCATTTTCCTGGCTACTGAACCTTCAGTGTATTCAGTGTATAGTGGTTCAAAGAAATAGTCGTCGCTCTTTGTGTAGAAGAAGATGACATCATGAAGTGATTGGAACTTCTTCGCCTTGCCAGTCCATCTTCTGTAGTGCCAGATAATCTCGTTCCTAAAGTCACCACCTTGAGGAACAAAGACACTATCCAAAACCAGTTTCAAATAGTGGCTTGCGGTTGGATCGCAGTGCAAATAGAAGCTCCCCGTCGACTTCAAAACCCTGTGAATCTCCGCCGTTCTTAATGTTATGCTCACTAAGTAAGCAAGCAGGCTACCCTCTCCTAACACCTGGCGCAAACCATTAATTAGTTCAATGGTCTGACGAGTAAAGCGCCGACCTTCGTTGTCCAATATCTGTTGAATGCCCGCAATAGCATGGGAGTCCCATGTCCAAGTGTCGACAAACGCTTGAGCCTGTGCGCGATCTTCCTCACCAATGTTGTTATAGATCTGATTGTAGTTTCGTTTTGAATTAAACGGCGGATCGATATAACAGAGGTCGACGCTTTCATCGTTCACATAAGTACGCAGCACATCTAAGTTGTCACCGTAGAAAAGGGTATTCTGAGTTATAGGTAGCGCCATGGCACACTCCTTGGTGTAAGCGAGTACGGGTTTGGGTGCATCATAGCACAATGAAGAAGAGGTGCAAACTGGGCGAACTTGACTTCCTCTATTAACACTTTCCATTGGAGGTGAGGTGGAGTGAGATTAGATAAGTACTATGTTTTCCACATCTTCGCCCCAGCAGGACCAGAATACACGCGTATCTTGGCTACCTTTAGGACGTTTGCATAAACAACGGCCTTGCAACTTCTCCATCCTGCACATAGCAGCATCCTCGCTACCTTGCTATAATGGCCGCAGTGAGCGATATACGTTGCTCATTCTTTGTTTTTTGTGAATATGTCCCATTATTCGGAGGATGCAAATGATCTCAGATACCGAAAAGGCCCGCACCAACGGCCACGCAGCCGTCAAAACCGCACCTGCGAGAGTCTGGACGCCCAAGTCGGCGGGCAACTCCCAGGCAGAAGTTGATAAAGTGATGGCGAAAGCCCTCAAGGATAAGATACGCTTCGTCAACCTGCAATTCACCGACCTGATGGGCATCGTCAAGTCGGTCGCAATCCCTATCCACCAGTTCGAGGACGCCTGCCTCAACGGCAAGTGGTTCGACGGCTCCTCCATCGAGGGGTTCGCCCGCATCGCCGAGTCCGACATGTTCCTCGTGCCCGACCTCTCGACCTGGGCCGTCATGCCGTGGGAGCGCGCCGAGGAAAGCACAGCCCGCGCCATCTGCTGGGTATACAACCCCAACGGCGAGCTATTTGAGGGCGACCCCCGCATGGTCCTCGCCCGCGCCCTCGACTACGCGGCAGCCCTCGGCTACAAGTTCAACACCGGGCCTGAATTGGAGTTCTTCCTCTTCCGCATGAAGGACGGCAAGATCACCCAGGATACCCACGACACCGGCGGCTATTTCGACCTCTCCGGCGACCTGGGTGCCGATGTGCGCAAAGATATGGTGAACGCCCTCGAAGGCATGGGCATCAAGGTCGAGACTTCCCACCATGAGGTAGCACGTGGACAGCACGAGATCGACTTCGAGTACAACAACGCCCTCTACTGCGCCGACAGCGCCGTGACCTTCAAGTACACCCTCAAGGCCATCGCCGCCGAGCACGGCCTCCACTGCACCTTCATGCCCAAGCCTATCTTCGGCATCAACGGCTCAGGCATGCACACCCACCAGAGCCTCGCCGACCTCGACAACGGCAAGAACCTCTTCTCCGCCCCCGACGACGACTACGGCCTCGCTCCCATCGCCAAGAAGTTCATCGCCGGGCAACTCAAGCACGCACGCGGTATGTGCGCCGTCCTCGCCCCGTTGGTCAACTCGTACAAGCGATTGGTGCCCGGTTACGAGGCCCCGGTCTATATCTCATGGGCAAGGGTCAACCGCTCGGCCCTCATCCGGGTGCCTAAGAACCGCCCGAACAAGCCCGAAGCGTCACGCATCGAGCTTCGCTGCCCTGACCCGACCTGCAACCCTTACCTTGCATTTGCAGTGATGCTGCGCGCAGGGCTTGAAGGTATCGAGAAAGACCTCGACGTGCCGGAGCCTGTGGAAGAGAACCTCTATCACTTCGACGAGAGCGAGCGCCGCCGCCGTAACATACAGACCCTCCCCGGCAGCCTCCCCGAAGCCCTCGATGAGATGGAGCGCGACGAGCTGGTCCGTGAAACTCTGGGCGAGCACATCACCGAGCGCCTCCTCGAAGCCAAGCGCGAAGAATCGAATGAGTTCCGAATGCGCGTAACCCAGTGGGAGCTTGACCGCTACCTCGACGTGTACTAACAGCTGATTTTGAAACCGGACCGATCCTGTAGAATCAGGGCAGGGCATGCCCAAGCTCTGCCCCCCATCTGTTGCAACTGCCTCACATGAGGCGTCGAAATCAATCTTGAAGAGAGCACAAGAACACAATGAACAAGAGTGATACCTGGGCGAATGCCGAGGCGTATGAGCCATATATAGGCAGGTGGAGTCGCGTGGTCGCCAGAGAATTCCTTGACTGGCTCGCCGTGCCCCCCGGTAGCTCTTGGCTCGATGTCGGCTGCGGCACTGGCGCGCTCACGGGAACGATACTGGAGCAGGCGCAGCCTGCGGCGGTCACCGGTGTTGATCCTTCTGAAGGCTTCGTTGCCTACGCCAGTGAGCGTGTGCGAGACAGACGCGTTACATTCAGAGTTGGCGACGCGATGGCGCTACCCTTCGGAGACGAGATGTTCAGAGCGGTCGTGTCGGGCCTGGCGCTGAACTTCATCCCCAGCCAGGATGTGGCGCTTGCTGAAATGGTGCGCGTCGCCAGGCGTGGCGGTATCGTGGCCGCGTACGTTTGGGACTATGCGGGCCAGATGCAGATGACGCGCGTCTTCTGGGATGCGGCAGTTGAGTTGGACCAGGCCATAGCCGAGAAAGATCAGGGTCGCCGCTTCCCTATCTGCAAGCCGGAGCCTCTCACTGAACTATTCGAGAGCGCGGGTCTGATGGGTGTTGAAGTACGAGCGATAGACGCGCCTACCCACTTCCGCGATTTCAACGATTACTGGTCGCCGTTCCTGGGTGGGCAAGGCCCTGCTCCCAGCTATGCAATGTCACTCACCGAGGAGAGGAGGACGGCTCTCCGAGAGCATATCAAATCGAAGCTGCCTGTAGCGCCGGACGGCAGCATCTCGCTCATAGCGAGAGCGTGGGCGGTTCGCGGAAGCAAGTAGCAAAGAAGTGCATTAGGTAGTTTATTCATAGACCAACTGAGACGCGAGAGGACCAGGCTCCTGTAATCGGGCCTGATCCCTTCTATCTACTGCTCCGCCAACTGTGATGGATGCAAACAATACCAATGCACTCTGACCCCTGGACTCTCGAAGAAATAAAGCAGACCGGCTACCGCGTAGTCGATCTGATCGCCGAGCACCTGACTGGGCTGCCGGACGCGCCTGTCTTCAGGCCGGTGCCGCCCGAACTGGTCGACGACTTCCTCACTGCTCCCCTACCACAACAGGGGAGCACGCCTGAGCAAATCCTCTCCGAGTTCGAGCAAACGGTGCTGCCTTACCCATTCGGCAACGGCCACCCTCGCTTCTGGGGGTGGGTCAATTCGCCTCCTTCCGTGATTGGCATCTTCGCGGAGGCGCTCGCGGCAGCCATGAACCCGAGTTGCGCCGGTGGTAACCACGCCGCAATCTACGTCGAGCGCCAAGTGCTCGATTGGTTCAAGCAGATGCTCGGCTTTCCATCTGACAGCATGGGTCTGCTCGTCAGCGGCGGCTCGATGGCTACCCTCACCGCACTCACGGTGGCGCGTAACACGAAGGCAGGCCCAGAGATGCGCTCATCAGGGCTTAGAGGCCTCGACCACGAGCCGGTTATCTACATGGGCGAGGAAGGGCACGGCTGCGTCCGCAAAGCAACCGAGCTTCTCGGCATCGGCAGCAACAACCTCCGCGTAATAGCCTCGGACGACAGGCACACGATGTCGGTTAGCGACCTGGAACGCGCCATAATCGCAGACATCGAGGCAGGTCATACACCCATAGCAGTGGTCGCAACTGCTGGCACTGTCAATACAGGCGCGATTGATCCACTCAAAGAGATAGCAGAAGTCTGCCAGGAGCATAACGTCTGGCTGCACATTGATGGAGCATACGGCGCGCCTGCTCTGCTGACCGACAGATACCGCTCACAGCTTGAACATTTAGCCCTTGCCGACAGCATCGCCATTGACCCTCACAAGTGGCTCTACGTGCCGGTGGAGGCGGGACTGGTCCTCATACGCCACGAACAGGCGATGAGGGACACCTTCAGCCTGGTGCCGCCCTACCTGCGAACCGACGGCAGCCCCACCGGCGTGGGAGGCCTGCCCTGGTTCAGCGAGTACGGCTTCCAGCAGACACGAGGCTTCCGCGCTCTGAAAGTCTGGATGACGCTGAAGTACTACGGCGTCGACGGCTATAGGCGCGAGATAGAAGCTGATCTTGCCCTCGCCGAGCACCTAAAGAAGCTTGCAAGCTCCCATCCTGACCTCGATATGGTTGCTTCGGGCCTGAGCATAGTCTGCTTCCGCTACGTACCTCCCGGCATCGAAGGGGGCGACCAGCTTGATGCCCTGAACAAGGCTCTGCTTGAGGAGATACAGCTTGGAGGAGAAGCCTTCCTGTCCAGCACCATAATCGACGGGCGGTTCGTATTGAGGGCCTGTATAGTCAACCACCGGACCACGAAACAAGACATAGAGTTCCTGGTCGACTTGGTACGGGCGACCGGCGCTCGCCTCCGTACAGAATGACAACCTGAAGGAGGTATCCTTGCTCTTTCGGGCAAACCACTCAATCCTCCTTATTCTCCGCAAGCGGTGCGCGGTCCCGCCGCAGCAAGACCGCATGAGCAGCTACCGCCCCCGTCGGCTCCCTGTCGAACGAGGCGAAGAGTTCGCAGGTGAAAGGCGCGCCGGGGGCCTCCACGTGGTATGCAACGCGGTGATCGTTATATGGGTGGATGCGCGGCATACTACGGCCTTCCCCGAATTGAGCGTCCAGCTTTGCTCGCGTGAGCGCACGACTGGACAGGCTCACTTCGAGGTAAACGAAGCCAATAGGGTGCCCTACCACCGTCAGTCTGGTTGCACCGGTGGGCGGAGGGTCTACCGTGGCGGTACCTTGCCCGACCACGCGACCTTCAATGCCCAGCGCCCGCGCTATCTCCACCAGGTCGTCGGATGTGGTAAGGCAAAGGCGCTCCGCCCACGTACGCAGCAACGTGGGATCAAATTCGACGTGTCTCTTCCAGGCGTGTGATATGGACCTCATCCTATTCCCACATCTCTAGCTCCCGCCTGAGTTCGGCATACTCTTCAAGCGTGCTTATTTCCGGGTACGATATATAGTAATTCTCACGCAAGGCTTGCTCGCGTGATAAACCCCAGTCGAGGGCGCGACCTAGCAGGCCATTAAGCCGCCGCTGGTCAAACGGCTCCTTCTCGGAGGCGGCTCCTTCCCGCTCGGCCTCCTCCAGATCACGTGCATTCGCCTCTCGAACGCGCCGGTGGTGTTCCTTCACGAAGTCACTGCTGCTCATGGTTGGTCTCTTCTTCATCCGTGGCACTTTCTTGCCTTAGATACTTTATGCACTGTACCGCCTATTTCTTTTATATCACTCCTTTGGTGCTTGTCAATAGAGCGGCTGGACAGCAGAGCCAATATGCTCTAAGATATTTAAGGTAGCCTGCTTTTCTAAAGGCCCCGGCTGCCCCGCGTCAAGATCAACTCACTCTGGAGCATTATTATGTCAACTATAACCGGAACATCAGTCCGCACAGGCATAGTGCTCGCCCTCTGCTACAGCCCTGAGCTTATCAACGGTGTGGGTAAGGAACAGCACGACACCGCCCAGGTAACAAAGTGGGGCATACCTACCGACAGGCATTACGGTGAGACACGCGTCAACAGTCGCCGCCAGGTGGTGGCGAATAACAGGCCGATCACGGTTGTAGGCGTTGAAGCAGTGCGCGATACCTGCGCTAAACTCGGTATCGAGGAGATACCCCCCGGCGGCCTGGGCGAGAACTTCCTGGTCGAGGGTCTGGGCGATCTCAGCGATGTTGAGCCTGGGGACCGCTTCGAAGTCGTCTCGCCCGATGGAGAAGTGAAAATAGTGCTCGATGCCTGGAAGCAGAACGACCCCTGCGCCAATCTCTCGTTCTACCATAAGCAAATGGTCAAAGAGCTGTACGGCAAGCGCGGCCTCCTATGCACCGTCTCCAAAGAAGGCACAGTCACTGTAGGCGACAGGATCGAGCTTCACCGCAAGGGCTAGTAAATCCTCACCAGGTAAGAAAATAGGCAAGTCGAAACGATACGACTTGCCTATTTTCTTACCGGCAATACCAACCTAGCAGCGCAACAGAATCACTTACGAAAGGCTCGTATTTAGACTAGGTGCGAAGGTACGAGTACCCCCCTTGTCATTCTGAACGTAGTGAAGGATCACTACGGGTGAGTCAGTGCTTAGGATACGGATTCTTCACTACGTTCAGAATGACAATACTCACATTTCAGTCTACCTCTAGTTCTTACACACCCTCAGAGCGCCGGGATATATCGACAGTTACCCCTTCGGTACTATTCCGGTAGCTAAGAGGGAGTGAGCCTAGAGGCAGTGTCGGCTCTCCAGTCCCGAGTGACGCGGCCCTGACGCTATTTCGTGGAGCGATCTGCATAGTCTTGTTGCTGTACAATTCCGCATCGCTTTCCAGCCTCCAGCGAGCCTCTGCTGCTCCCGAAACCCAATCGTCCTCAACTGCGCCCCCCGGCAGGTCAAGTTCGGCGGGAGCTATGGGCCGAGGAAGCGCAGCCACCCTGGCACGCTCCCCCGTCCGGCGCGTCCACAGCAAGGTTGCCAGCAGCGCCAGCAGCCAGAAGGCTGTATTCACGTTCATTAACTGGTCAACAGTGCTTTGAAGCATATTGTCGATGCGAGCCAGCCACCCTACCGGAGAAGGGACAATATGCGTTATGTCCGTTGGTATACGATTGCTGCCCTGGACCTCCTGCCCTGTCTGGTTTGCTACCTCTGCGGCGACCAGATTGACCACCAGGCTGTCGAGGTTACGCACGGTAAAGTCAGAAACGTGCTTGTCCGTCGCGGTCCCAGGCGCGCCCGACACGCCGTTCTCATAGGTGAGGAATATGAACTGCCCCTGCGTGACCTGAGCGAACTGCCGGAAGATATATTCTCCGGTCTCATCCAAGTTGCTGGCCCCTATAGGGAATATCTTGATCCCCGCCGCGACTGCCTCTTGCAGTAGGTCAGTGTACCTGGGGTCGTTCGAGTAATCGAGGTGTGGGGGCGCATCACCCACCAGCACAATCATCCGCAGGTGCCGCCCGCTGCTCGTATCTGTCCAGCCTGGTAGGTGGATAGCGTCGCGCAGGCCCGCATTGACCGCCTCCGGGTTATCTCCTCCGCCCCCCGCCTGCACGTTTGCGAGGTTTGACTGGAACTGCTGTACGTCTGCTGTAAAGTCCCATGAGCGTGTAATGTAGTCATCCCCTCGATCTCGAAAGGCAACCAGTCCGAGGCGTGGCTTGCTGCTTCCCTGGAGTTGCTCGATACGCGAGGCGATGCTGCCCACGGTCGCCTTGAGATGATCTATCTCGTCGGCCATGCTGCCGGTAGCATCCATCAGAAATACTATGTCCAGTCCCACCGGCCCCGTGTTGTCGGGCAATGTTATGGAAGCCGTCTGCTCAGGCAAGTTCGGGCGCAACTTTGCCTCGACTTGCTGGTTGCCCCGCGTTATCAAGGCGCGCAATTCTTGAACCTGGTCAGCGCCCGCCTCACCAGGGAAGAAAAGCACTCGCCCATCGCTTACTGTAAGACCATTGAACACCTGCCTGTCGCCGTCGAATAACTGCACTCTTGCCCCCGCCACGGGCTGCTGCGAGCTATCCAGGACGCGGACAAACAGGCGTTGCTCTACGTTCAACGGAAGAACAGAAAGAGATTGGCTGCTGCGAAGGTAGTCAAGGTACTCTTCAAACTTCGCGTTATCATCCACCTGCCCGGCGGTGAGCGGCGATTGATAGGCCGATTGGGGAGCAATTCTACCAGTGTTGAGCTTCGCTTCCTCACCACTGGATGTCGAACCGGCAGCCCCCGCGGTACTAGGGCCTTCAAGAGGTATCAGCGCCGCGGAGCCGTCCATGGATGTACTTGACCCGGTTGTAGCCGTGGCGTCTGCCATAGCTCCAGTGCCCGAGAGGAAGGCATCACTCTCCGAAGGGCTACTCAGGGAACTTCCGACTTGTGGAGTAGCCTGAGTAGCCATCATAGCGCCCTCGCCTCCACAGGCATATATACCGAGCAATAATAGCCCGGCCAGCACGAAATTACCGACCTTCATTACTTGGCGTTTCATCTCTTTGTCCTCCTTTGGTGTGTCAAAGAATGCAGCCGATTGCCGGTCTCTGTAGGACGTCAGGAG
>JBBRVL010000115.1:0-10189 GCA_038246925.1 Chloroflexia bacterium | reverse complement strand
CTACAGCCGCTATTCCAATATAGGCGACGGCAAGCACCTTGAAGTTATCGAGCTGGACGGCACCGACTTCATCGAGTCATACAAGGTTATGAAAGAAGCGGTTAACTACTGCCGCAGTGCTAAAGGCCCCGTGCTAATTCACGCACACGTGACGCGGCCGATGAGCCATTCATCGGCGGACACTCAAGCATACTATCGTAGCGCCGGCGATCTTGAGACCGAAGCCTCGCGCGACCCGCTAACACGTATGATCGAGTTAGTAGGGAAGTACGGTATCACCACCGAAAAGATGAAGGAGCTTGACGCCCTCATCACCAGCGAAGTCCGTAAGTCGGCAGAGCAGGCTGTCAGCGAACCGAAACTCGATCCAGAGACTATTACGCATCACATCACATCGACGCCATATAACTTGCAGGTCACGTCATTCCGCGAGCCTCAGGTGAACGATACGGCGGAAGACACGACCGGCGAGCCGATCCCGATGCGCGACATGATAACTCGAGCCCTCATCGAGGAAATGAAAAAGGAAGAGCGCATCGTCATCTTCGGTCAGGACGTAGCAGACTTTCCGCAACCCGACCCCACAGGTAAGCTGAAGGGGAAGGGAGGTGTCTTCCATGTGACAAGAGGGGTGGGCGCTGCCTATCCAGATCGCGTGTGGAATGCCCCTCTCGCCGAGGCAACGATCCTCGGCACGGCGATGGGTTATGCCGTTGCTGGTTTTCTGCCCGTGATCGAAGTGCAGTTCCGCGATTACATCCACCCGGCATGGCAGCAGCTTGTTGACGAAATTGCTACCCAGAGGTGGCGATCCAATGGCACTTTCTCCTGCCCGATGGTCATTCGCGTGGCTTATGGCGATTACCTGGGCGGCGCCGGGGCGATCTGGCACAGCGAGGCCGGAGTCGGCCCTATCGCTCACTACCCCGGACTACGGATTGTCGTGCCTTCGCTCGGGTCTGACGCGGTCGGCCTGTTCCGCGAAGCCTTGCTATCTGGCGACCCGGTCGTCTTCCTCGAGCCGAAGTCGCTGTACGAAGCGAAGGTATCGCGCTCTTACTATCCCGGCCCCGAATACAGGGTGCCGCTCGGCCTCGCACGCGTTGCCAGAGAAGGCAGCGACATAACGATAGTCACCTACGGCAACCTGTGGCCTCGCTCGATGGCCGCTGCCGACAAACTACAAGCCGAGCACGGTATCAGCGCCGAGGTCATTGACCTGAGAACGGTTGACGCCGGATACGACCGTGGGACGATCTTGAAGTCGCTAAAGAAGACCGGACACATACTGGTAGCCGACGAAGACCGCGCAATGGGCGGATTTGGTTCCTCCGTCGCTTCCGAGGTGGCAAGCAACTGGTGGCACGAGCTTGAAGGTCCGGTTGGCCGCGTACACCCCAAGTTCAGCCGCGTGTCCTACGGCCCTGTCGGCGAGAAGGCAGTTATGCCTAATCCCGATGACATCGTGGCCGAGGCGCTGCGGGTGTTGCGGGGATAAACTAGAATAAGATATAGTTCTCTACTGCATGAGTCACCGAAAGAAGGTGGCTCATGTCTTGTCCGAGGCATTTGCAATAACCACAAGTTATCAAATAAATGGGTAAAGGTAACGCTGGCGTCTGGCAGTGTGAATGCCAGCAAGATGCTGGCGTTACCCTTATTTATCAGATAGGATGTGCTCATCTTGAGCGCCAGAGATATGGCTGTAAAGGAGAAAAAGTGGTATGGCAGAAAGTAAGACTCCTAAGAAGCTGCCGTTCGGCACGATCAAAGAGCTTGTTGAGCAGTTCAACAATGGCGATGATATGGGCGATTATCTGGATATGTTGCCCGAAGCGCATTTTGACGTGGACCTCAAGAAGCGGACACATATGGTGGCGATTGATGCAGAATTGGCAAGCAAGCTCGCGGACATCGCCAGGCAGCGTCGTACCTCAACGAGCATTCTTATTGACTCCTGGCTAAGAGAGAAAATTGGGCAGACACAGTAACGGTGTAGGAGACGAATACCGCTCTTCTTTTTGCTTTCAGTTCTCTTCTACTCATGATTCAAGTTATTTCGGCACGACTTCTTGGGAATCCACGACGCAGCCAGGGCAGCCATGCCAGCATCAATGTGGCAGAGACCACAGCTATGAACGCGCCGAACCAGAACGTAGCAGATGGCCCGCCTGCTACCCAAAGCCACCCGGCCAGCACATTCGCGGGCAGGGCAGCCAGCCCCGTAACACCACTGAACCAGCCTAGCGCACTCCCACGCAGAGAGCGAGGCACTATATCGATGACAAAAGCCCGCGCAATTCCCTCAGTCGCAGCCGTGTAGATACCATAAATGAGAAAAAGCACCCAGGTATTCCATGCCTGTGTGGCGACTGCCCATCCCGCGTAGACAAGCGCAAAGGCCGCGTATCCGCTAATGAGTACGGGAAGGCGTCCCCAGCGGTCGCTCAGCGCGCCGAGTGGGGTAGCCAGGGCAGCATAAACCACGTTGTACCCGAAGTAGATCAACGGCACCACGAAAAGTGACTGTTCTAACCCCGCCGTGCGAAGAAAGAGGAAGTCATCCGCGGAGTTGCCGAGCGCGAATAAAGTCGCAATGCCTGTGAACATCCAGAAGCGCACGCCTAAACCGGCAATAGGAGGGAGGTTAGGCTCAGTGCCCGCATCTGCTATTGGCTCAGCCCCTTCTACTGGTTTCTGCACCTGCCTCTGGCCGCGAACGAAGAGCAGCAGGATGATCACAGCCACTATACCGGGCACCACCGTCCAGGCAAACACAGCACGAATGTCCTGGGCAGTCCACAACAATATCAACGCAGCGAAAAGCGGGCCGATGGCGGCCCCCATTGTGTCCATGCTACGGTGGAACCCAAAAGCCTTGCCCATATAGCCAGGTGGCGTGGAGTCGGCGAGCATCGCATCTCGCGGGCTGGAGCGCAGACCCTTACCGGCGCGATCCAGGAAGATTAGAGAGAGTGCGGCGGGCCAGCTCGTCACCAGCGAAAGGAGCGGCTTTACAGCGTTCGACAGCCCGTACCCGAATAGCATGAGGGGCTTCCGCCGCTCTACCCGGTCGGCTAGCCTGCCTGATACGATCTTGAATATGCTCGCCGTGCTTTCCGCGATCCCGGCGATAAGCCCAGCAACCGGGAGCGGCGTCTGCAATATCGTGACCAGAAAGATAGACCTCAGAGGCACTATCATCTCGCTGCTTATGTCAGTGAAAAAGCTAACCAGGCCCAGCGCAAAAACGTTGCGGGTGATACCGGCCCTGAGTCTTGCTCCCCGGCTTGGTTTTGTGCCGTCGCCTTCTCGCTCCCCTTCGGTCATTCGTGTTCCTCTGAGGTCGAAGGCAATAGCTTCTCTCCTGGCGCGGACCATGCCGTGTCAAACTGACCTGACGGGGTAAATCGCTGAATGGCCCCCAACGCCCAATCGGCAACATAGAGGTTTCCTTTCGCATCGAGCGCAAGCCCACCAGGCGCCAGGAACCGCCCAGGCAGCGTTCCACGCGTACCAATCGACCCGATGATCTGCCCCCCGCCGGGCGCGATTCTCAACAACTGAGCATTAGCTCGATCAGCGACCAGTATCTCCCCGTCAGGGCGTACAATGAGAGTCTGGTAGGCAGCGAAAAGCTGCCCTTCCGGAGGTGGAAGCACGAGTCGCTCTGTTCGCCCTGTTTGGACGTCAATTTTGTCGAGCCGCCCCCCACCCAGCACATAAAGCGTACCCAAACCGTCGTCGGCGATGCTTTGTATATCAAAATCGAGTGTCACCTCCCGCACGACCTTTCCCTGAAAGTCAACAAAGTGAACGGTCCTGGAGCGAGACGCCACGTATATATATTGGTCATCCGCTGCGAGACAACCAGCAGCTCCACCAAACGTGCGAGGTAGAGGCCACCGCGCGGTAATATAACCTTTGCCGTCGAATTGCATAAGCTGCTGGTTCAAGCTGTCCGCGATATATACCCTGTCTAAAGCGTCAACCGCAATCCCGCACAAACTGAACGAAAGCACCTGGTCGGCGGGCAGCGTAGTAGTCATCGGCTGCATTAGTCTGAGTGAGCTAGTAACGGCACGGCTTGATGGGTCCGGGTCGGCCAGCGTCACAATGCCTGGACCGGGTGTGCCAACAGAGGGCGCGGCACCCGGCCATATTGTCCCGATAGGCACACCGGAAGGGCTGATGACCCAGAGATAGTTTCCCGCGAGGTTGGTCGCATACAAATTGCCCCGGCTGTCGACTGCCACCCAGTTGGGCGGGAACTTGGACGCAGGTGGCAGCCCCCAGCCAAATGATTGAAATGCCAACGCGGGACCACCCACTATGACCAGGGCGACGAGAGTTGGGATCGCGACTGCGGTCATTGCGCGCCTCAACCAAAGCGGAGGGGACAGAAGAACAGCCCAGGCGGCGACAACCAGCCCAAAAAGCCCCAGTCGCAGCGGCCACACGGAGGAAAGGGCGGCTCCAAGCGCCACGGGCTGCATACCCAGGCAGAGCGCCAGCAGGCCAATCAGGAAGGTCGAGCCTGCCACCAGAAGTGGCACGTCATTTCTTAGTGCCCCCAGGCAGGCAACAAGCGAACCTGCTGCGGCACCGAAGACCGTAGGCGCAAGGTATGACTGCAAACCAACGTGTATAGGATCTATCGCCGCCAGAAGCAGGGTTGCGGCAGAGAGAAATAGCGAAGGGAGAAGAAGATCGGGTCTCCATTGCTCAGGCTCGGAGCCGTAGGGGTCTTTCCATGTAACTGAAGAGGTCTCATTAGCGGGCATCAGAGGCTGACTATCTTCTGTGGGAAAGCATCATGATAAAGACAAAAGCCGGCGGCATGAAGCGGCCGACTCCTGAAATGTTAGCACAGAGACGGCCCCTAGTCAAACAGTTCGGCGGATTCTGGTGTGGCGAGCCTGCGTCGGAGCACCAGGCGTTTCTCGGGGCGCAAGCGCGAGTAGGCCCACCCCGCACCCCCGACCACCACAAATACGAGCGCGCTAAAGAGCACAATCGAAGCCCCAGAAGAGATGTCAAGGTAGTAACTGATGTACATACCCAGAAACCCGCAGACTGCGCCAATGGCCGAGGAGAGGCCGAGCATTCGCGGAAAAGAGTCGGTCAACATGCGCGCGGTGATAGGAGGAATGACGATACTGGCCGCGATAAGCGTAACACCCATCACCTGCATCGAAGCAATAATGGTGGCAGCCAACACTAAAGCGAAAAAGGTATCGACCCACGCGCTCGGCACACCATAACTGGGTGCTACTTCGGGATCGAACGTAGAAAAGAGAAGCTGCTTGTAGCCAAAAAAGAGGGCCAAAAGAGCCGCCGCCAGCACCACAGCTATGATCAGGAGGTCTCCGGGGTTGACACCGAGGATGTTACCGAACAGAGCCGCATCGAAGTTACGAGTGAATGTGCGTACTTTGCTGATAAGTGCCACGCCTATAGCGAACGAGGCAGTTGTCACGATGCCTATTGCAGCGTCAGCGCCGATCTTACGCTTGCGCGTGGCCGCGTTTATGAGTAGGGCTGATAGGAAGCCCCACAATCCCGCGCCGATATAAAAGTTCAATCCAATTACATAGCTGACGACCGCGCCCCCGAATATCGAGTGCGACAGTCCGTGGCCTATATAGCTCATCTTCTTCAAGACCACCACCACGCCTATCAGCCCGCACAGCGCACCGACCATCGAAGCGGCGAGTATGCCGTTTCGGAAGAACTCATATCTGAATGGGTCGAGCAACCACTCAATGGCCTGCATGAGCCGTCTCCTTCGTAGCCTCAATAATAGCTTTCTGCTGTCGGCGCTCAGCAGTCGTATGAGGCACGTCACCGATAAGGGTGATCCCATCCCTCTGGTAGACCATGATCTCCGCGCCATATGTTCTCGACAAGACTTCTGAGGTGAAGACCTCATCAGGCGGTCCCTGCGCTATCACATTCCTGTTCAGACAGACCACCCACGGAAGATGGACCGCCACGGTATTTAGCTCATGCGAGGTCATCAGAATTGTGACGCCATCAGCGTTAAGATCGGCCAGGAGGTGCATCACATCGTCGCGTGTCTTGATATCGACGCCGCTGGTCGGTTCATCGAGAAGCAGCAGCTTGGGTTCGCTGATAAGCGCGCGAGCGAGGAATACCCTCTGCTGCTGACCGCCGGACAACTCGCGTATGTGCCGCCGCGAAAGGTCCGCGATCCCCAGGCGAGAGAGGACCGACATCATGCGCTCCTTCTCCGCCCTAGACGGCCACGGTAAGACGCCGGAACGCATTGCCCTCCCCATCAGCACGACTTCTTCCACGGTCACCGGGAAGCTCCAGTCCACCGTCTCTAGCTGGGGTACATAGCCGATACCGACCGGCGTCCGACCGTATACGACCGGCTTACCGAGAACTTCTACGCTGCCTTCTCGCGGCACGACCTGGCCTAATATAGTTCTCATCAATGTAGTCTTGCCAGAGCCGCTAGGGCCAATCAGGCCTATGAACTGGCCAGGGTGTATATGAAGGCTCACATCGAGCAACGCTGCGCGTTGCTCGTAGGCGGCGGTAACATTCTTCAGATCGACTATTGTTTCCATGGTGCTCCTGCGCCCTGCTATAGTGCTTTTATGATTACGGTCACTCCACCGCAATAGTTCATCTACCAGGCCAAAAGGCGAACAAGAAGCCTCTCCAACCCATACTTGAGTCTATTTTGAGTATGTATTGTCCGGCTTGATATCTATAATCGCATCATCGTTGCCACCGAGGACAGAGGTCATAGTGCGCACATCTTCGAGTAGCATACCGACGTAAGTATGTTCAGGAGCATCCTTGCCACCCGGCAAATCGTCATCGCGCAACGTACTAACGAACTTGACACCTGCCTCTTTGCCTATCTGATCAAGCACCGCACTCTCGAATACCTCCGAGCCAAAAACAGCGGGCACCTGCTCTTTTTTGAGCTGGTCGATGGTCGAGGCAACGTCTTGCGGCGACGGCTCCTTGAAGTCGGAGGGCTGTATCGCCCCCACCACGGTCATCCCATAACGCGGAGCGAAATAGGCGAAAGAGTCATGGTAAGTGACGAGCTTGCGGTTCTTCTCAGGGATAGTCTTGATAGCCTGCATGATCGCTCCATCCAATTGGTCCAGCAAAGCTGCGTAGCGAGCGAAATTATCTTCGAAATACTGCTTGTTTGGTGCGTCGAGGTTCACCAGTTGGTCACGGGTAAGCTCAGCATACTTGCGAGCGTGGGCAACGTTCATCCATAGGTGAGGGTTCGGGTCGCCTCCCTCTTTGGGGAACGAGAAATCGAAGACCCAATCTGCTTTGGAAATTGTATTGTCGCCCAGGAGGTACAGGACCGTCTCCGGCTTCTTGTTCTTCTCGGCCAGGTCCTCGGTCGGTGTCTCCAGGTGAAGGCCATTTACCAGAATGAGGTCAGCCTCAGACATGAGTTTCGCGTCCGATGGCGCAGGCTCAAAAGTGTGCGAATCGCTCCCCTCTGGCACGATGCCGTTCAGGTCGATGCGGTTCCCACCGATATTGCGTACGATATTGGTGATTGGAGCTACAGTTGTCACCACATTGAGCTTACGACTGCTCCCGGCGGAACCCACTGCACCGCAGGCGGTCACAACAAGCGGTACGGCTAACAGAAATAGTATCGACCACAGTCGTTTCCTCTTGTGTGCGTGTTGTTTGAACCTGAACACTAAGCCCCCTTCATGTCTACTCAGTTACTATAATCCATTTTGCAACTCGTTGCAATCCGCAATATATTACGCCAGGCGGGCGGCGTTGGATTTCCGTAAATGTTCAGAGTTGGGGCAAAAGGGTCGGTAGGGGCACCCCTAGTGGGCAATAGTGTCGCATAAAGATTCTGTAGGGGCAGGCCCCCGTGCCTGCCCTGACCGTCGCCAACTAGGGCAGGCCCGGGGGCCTGCCCCTACAGCACGTTCCGATTTTTAATGCGACAGCATTACCCCTAGTGGGTGCCCCACGTCTTCTCCACCTCAAGTCTGAATATTTACGGATTTCACAAACTTTGACAAGCGTCTGGTTGCTCGCTATACTTTGCTACTGTCCCTGGAGGAAGCATCCATTGTCTGCCATTACGCCCGTGACCCGCGAATACCTGGAAACCATCTACAATATTACCGTGGAGGGCGATCCGGTTGTGGGCGCGAGACTGGCTGAGAAGTTTGGCGTTTCCCAGCCGAATGTAGCCGACATCCTCAAGAGGATGCAGCGCGACGGGCTTATTAATATGCCAGGTCGTGGGCGCGGCAGGTCGGGTGAGGGTATTGAGCTAACGCCGGAAGGTCGCGCACAGGCAGAAGGCCTGTTGCGACAGCACCGGCTTGCTGAACGCTTTCTGGTAGATGTACTCGGAATGGACTGGGTGCAGGCTCATGAAGAGGCACACAATCTCGAAAGAGGCATGTCGCCCGCCGTCGAGTCTCACCTCATAAATCTTCTAGGCAACCCGCGCACCTGCCCACACGGCAACCCTATCCCGACCGAGACGATGAATACAGTAGAGTTTCTCCGAGAGCAGCGCGCAACACGCCTCAGTGCCGCCGAAATGGGAGTGGAGATGAAGGTATTGCTCATCTCTGAGGTGGTTGAAGATGAGTCTGCACTGCTGACATACCTGGGCAAAATGCAAATTATGCCGGGAGCAAAAGTCACAGTCCTGGGCAGCCAAGAAGACAAAGAGCATCTTGACGTGAGCTTGGTTCCACGCCCTAATCCACAGGCCGCTTCAGCCGAGGACAAGACAGAACCTGCGGCACGCACGATTTCGCTGACCAAAGAGTTAGCATCGAAAATCTGGGTCAAACACGCAGCCTAGCAGGTCCTATGTACGCTCAATGGGCATAGACGCGTTTCGCCCAGGCGCTGTCGGGGTACAGCTCTACAAGCCTATCCCATGCCTCCCACATCCCGATGGTATCACGGCGCTGCAAGAAGCGAGCTATACCCAACCAGTAGAGCGCCTCGGGTGCCAGCGAGTTCGCCATTTCTGCGGCAACTGCCAGTTCCTCCACTGCCTCTGCCGAGCGCGTCCATGCCATCAAGCAGCGAGCCTTTCCAATCCTGAGCACCGAGAGAAACTCCAACGGTGGCAAGAATCCTGGGGAGTGGTGGTGCATAGCCCCGTTGCGATCCATGAAACCCACTGTGGGTGTCCAGATAATCCGGTTGGAGCGAAACAAGGTCGCGTGCTCCCGGTTGTCCAGCATGGCGCGAAAAGCCACGAATCGCTCTGAGATATAGTTTGCTACTGATGGGTCAGGATACGTCACGGCATCCAGTTGGAGGCAGCCCGCTCAGTTCGGCTTGCTAAAATCTACCAATACCTCCTTGCGCTCTTTTCTCGCTCTCCGTAGCGCGACTTCGTACTCTGTTTCCCAGAATATGCTCTGAGCCATTTTGCCTCCCCGGCTGGATAGATGTGGTATCTACGGTTATCGACCACCGGACGGTCTATAAATGCATCTTTGTGCCGTCTAAAACAGATTGGTCAGCCACTTGCGCAGTAGCCGCATTCCTCCTCGCTGCCGGTCCCCAGGGAGGAGAGAGCGCATAGCAGAATCGAGCATTTTGGTCATCGAGCGCACACGTCCCCGCGATTCGCCCTCGAAGCTAGAGGGGGCGATAGGCTTGCCTATGCGCACTATAAGCCGCCGTCCAATCCACAAGGCACTCGTCCCGGTAAGCCCTACCGGAAGGAGCGGCACGCCCGCTGTAACGCTGAGATGGGCCGCTCCATGTTGCAACTCCAGCAGGTTTCCCTCGGTCGTTCCCAGGTGTCCTTCGGGAAACAAAAGCAGTGAACCCCCCCGTTCGAGAACGCCTTGCATGATGCGCAGGGCCTCTCGTGGCTTGTCGCGGTCGAGGGCGACCATTACCTGCATCCAGTTAATCATGAGAGTACGAAAACCGGAAATCTCCTTTACCTCGCGCTCACCGAGTATGTAAATGCGTGGTTCGACCGGGAGGAAGAGGAGAATCAAAAAGGGATCAGTCCACCCGAGGTGGTTGGCACAGACCACAACGGGCGTTCGTGGAACATTCTCTAACCCTACAATCCTCACACGAAATAGGAGCCGGAAGATGAGGCGGATTGCCAGTCGGAACAGCCTCAGTTGCAGGCGCGCTTTGCCTGCGTCACCTTCCT
>JBBRVL010000114.1:0-10210 GCA_038246925.1 Chloroflexia bacterium | reverse complement strand
TGTGTGAACCTCCTTGCGCCTGAGTAGAGCAGCCAGCAAGTGAGCACAGTCACCGGGATGTTAGTCATCGATACGGTGAAGATCGTTGCCCGCTCTATGTCAGCGCCCATCAGTGACAGCGCCTTCCCCAGCAGGTAGAAAGGCACCGAGATCAACGACTGCCCGAACCCGTACTTGGTCCAGGTTTCATGCCCAGGGTATCTCGTCGGCAGCCCATACTCGGCGAGTCCGGCTGCCATCTGGTACATCCGCTCCGAGTCGAAAGCATTCAGGAACCCCTGTACCAGTAGCATGAGCGCGGCGGTCAACGCCACACACGCAAAAAACGACACCCGCCGACCACCGACCACGGACCACCGACCAGTCCTGAGCTTGCGAAGGATTATTCCATCTACTAATAATAAGCCCAGCAGGAACAGGGGAGCAGTCCATACGACCACCTCCGCCCAACGATCCCGGTATATCACCAATGGTCCAAAGACTGATATGAGCGCAGTCATTGCGACAAGGGCCAGTGCAGCTCGCCCGTACCATGAAAGGAAGGCCGCATAGAGCAGGATAGAAGTTAGAGCAAGCATCACCAGACCCACCAGAGATCGGAAGCGCGCACCCGGAGAGAAAATATCGAGGCCTGTCACCAGCCTACCCAATGTACGCGCATCCCCTGGGGCATCGAATTGTGGGCCATCGAGTGTGACTATTGGGTTACGCGAGGAGGCGACTCCCCACGCCTCTATGCTCCAGGGTTTGCCAGGATCGATGTTTATATGGTTTAGAGGCGTGCCTCCGATGGAAAGGACCGCCTCGCTTGGGCTGCTTGCGCCTACTCCGCTGACAGTTATGTGTATATCGCCCGGTCCCCAATCTGGAAGCTTCAGATAGGCTACGGGTTGCGTCCATCTATAGGCGCCAAACTCCTTGTTCTGCTCAACGTCATAGAATCCATCTACCAGATAGTCTCTATCAGCTATCGTCCCCACCCTGACGAACTCATGCCCCGACACTTTCCAGGATACAAGCGACAGCCCCAGAGTCAACAGAACAACGATGCAAAAGGCTGCAATATGCCATGCCGGAGCAACACGTAGGAATGCAGGCAATAGCCTAACGTAACGCTGCCAGGGGCTTGCTTTTGTGGGGGTGATTCCAGCCTTTGGAACCGCGATTTGCAAATGTGGCTCGCGGGGGGTGCTGCCAGTCTCCAATATATGCCCCGTTTGGGTCTGTATGCGATCTATATTTTAGAAAAAGAGATTGCCGAAGGTGAGTGGTTTGGCGTACTCCAGTGCTGGTGCGGTCGATATCATTAACTCCTGGCCGGGTACGCCCTCACGGTCATTGTCACCGGCGGAGGCGACGAACCCTATAACGGTGCCGGGTTGGGGTCTGAACTCGCCGAACGCGCTCCAGGGCACGGCGGCCTCTATCAAGTACCCTTTGCCGTCGGCCTTACGCTGAGACGCCACCCGCACGAGGTTGTTGCGTGCTGCCAGGCGGTCGGGGTTCCAGAAGACAGCTTCTGGGCCGAGAGTGTCAAAGTCGCCCGGTGACAAGCCAAGCTGGAAGTCGTCCTTATTTGCTTCGCGCGATGCGAAGTCCCCTTCTAGATCGGTATCGAACCAGAGTTCAAGGTCATCGCCCTTGTAAAGCTGGTAGCCCCTGGTGGTTGGCAACTGCACGTGGACATCGTCAGTTATGTCTGCCCCGACGTAGAGATTGTCGGCGTCCCATGCCAGGTAGAACTGCGCGCCCAGGTCATCCGGTCCTTCATACTTGATGCTCCTGGTAGCGGTATATGTCAAGAACGCCGCTGGGAAAGGCCCTGGCGCTGCTCCTTCCCAGTCCGATAGGTCGCCGTCTATGGTTAGGGATACTAAAGCCTTTGGTACGCCGATATCAGGGCCATTGCCGGTGCGGACCTGCGTCGCTCTAAGCTCACCCGGAGGCTCGAATGTAGATACTCCAGCCCCAGCGCCTCTGAATCCAGGTATGACACCTGTGGCCGCTGCCAGCACCAATGCACCTAATCCTACCAGGCCCAGGGCAAATACCAGCATCATCGTCCTGCGCCCAGGGGCACGCTGCACCGGCGCGGGAACTTCATATCCCTGGCTGTCAACGTCGTACACTTGCTCAACGTAGGGGCGTGCGCCAGCCTGTGGCACATTTCGGGCAGGGGCCTGCTGTGTATAAAGGTAGCCGCTAGGGCGTTTGCCGTTCTGTTGAGTTCCTGGGACGGGTTTACCTTTCAGCCAGGGTGAGCCGGGTGGCAGCCAGTGGGCCACATCCTCGAAGCTCTTCGCAAGCTCGAGTGGGTCGGCTGGGCGGAGGGCCGGGTTCTTGGCGAGGGCGCGGTCCAGCACGGGCTGAAGCTCCGAGGGAAGACGTGGGTTGACCGAGCGCAGCGGCAGAGGATTATCGTGTACTTGCCGGTAGAGGATCGATGCCGTGGTCTCCCCCGCGAACGGTGTGACGCCGGTCAGCATCTCATACAGGACCACGCCAAGCGAATAGATGTCGGAGCGGGCGTCGGCGGGACGGCCGCTTATCTGCTCAGGCGCTAGGTAGTCAGCCGTGCCCATGACCAGCCCCGTATTCGTGAGGGCGGATTGTGAGGCATCGGCGGCACGAGCTATACCGAAGTCGGTCAGCAACACGCTTCCATCCGGCTCGACCAAAATATTGCCGGGCTTAACATCCCTATGGATAACGCCGTGCCTATGGGCATAATGCAGGGCCTCCCCTACGGGCCTCAGTATATTAATCACAGCATCTAAGGGAAGAGGGCCATTGTCACGCAATATGTCGCGCAGGGTCGTACCGTGTACGTAGCGCATGGCTATGTAGTGCAGGTTGCCCTGCTGCTGCACGTCATAAACACGTACGATGGACGGGTGCTCCAGGTTGGCGGCGGTCACTGCTTCACGCTTGAACCGTTCAACCGCCTTTGGGTCGACCGAAAGCGAAGGCTCCAGGATCTTCACGGCCACCGACCTGTTGAGCACCGTATCGTGGGCGCGGTAGACCGTGGCCATACCGCCCCTCCCGATCAGGGTCTCTATGCGGTATTTACCTAATTGGCGGCCTATGAAAGTATCCACATGCCCCTTTCGGGGAATTACGAATTACGAATTACAAATTACGACTTGATTCGCTCCTGTCTCATTCGTAATTCGTAATTCGTAATTCGTAATTCCTGCAAAGCAGGTTCAGCATTTGATGTTATAGAACGCGCCTATGCCGGGATAGACCGCACTGTCTCCCAGTTCGGCTTCGATATGAAGCAAGCGGTTGTACTTCGCCGTGCGCTCACCTCTTGCGGGCGCGCCGGTCTTTATCTGGCCGCAGTTGAGGGCTACGGCAAGGTCCGCGATAGTAGTGTCCTCGGTCTCCCCTGAGCGGTGAGACATTACGGCGGTCCACCCTGCCTGCTGAGCGTCACGCACCGCCTGTATCGCCTCGGTGAGCGTGCCTATCTGGTTTACTTTGGTGAGGAGCGAGTTGCACGACCCTTCCCTGACGGCCCTCTTTATTCTCTGGGAGTTGGTCACCAGTAGGTCATCGCCCACAAGCTGCACCCGGTCGCCTACTCGCTCCTGAAGCATCTTCCAGCCGTTCCAGTCATCCTCAGCCATGCCGTCTTCCAGGGAGATGATAGGGAACCTGCGGCACCAATCTTCCCAGAAATCTACCATCTCTTTGCTACTCATCTTGCGTCCCTCTTTAGCCAGGTTATAATTTCCATCCTCATATAGCTCGGTCGCTGCCGGGTCGAGGGCGATATAAATATCCTTACCGGGGGTGTAGCCGGCCTTCTGCACGGCTTCGAGTATTACCTCGATTGCCTGCTCGTTGCTCTTGAGCGAGGGAGCAAAGCCGCCTTCGTCGCCCACATTCGTACTGTAACCCTTCTCGTGAAGTAGCTTACCGAGCGTGTGGTATATCTCTACGCCCCAACGCAATCCTTCCCTGAAGGTTGGTGCGCCAACAGGCATCACCATGAACTCCTGGAAGTCGGTCGAATCTTGCGCGTGCTTGCCGCCGTTGAGGATGTTGAACATCGGCACGGGCAGCGTGCGAGCTGCGAGGCCACCCAGATAGCGATAGAGGGGCATACGAAAGTGGTTGGCGGTTGCGTGGGCAGCAGCAAGCGACACTCCGAGGATGGCGTTAGCGCCGAGATGGGCCTTGTTTGGTGTGCCGTCCAGCTCATTCAGTTTGCGGTCGAGTTCTGTGTGATTTAGAGCGTCGGTGCCAAGTATCTCGGAGACTATCTCTTCATTGACGCGTGAAACTGCATGGAGAACCCCCTTGCCGTTGTACCTCGATTTATCGCCGTCGCGCAATTCTACAGCTTCATGCGCGCCCGTGGATGCGCCTGAAGGCACAGAGGCCGTACCCCTAGCGCCGCCAAGCAGGCTCACCTCCACCTGGAGCGTCGGGTTCCCACGAGAGTCGAGTATCTCGTGCGCGACAATATCCTCGATTTCTACACTGTACACAGGCACCCTCCCATATTAATGGCTCCTCGGCTGCATGATAAACCATAGGGGGGCCTTTGGCAAGAATTACGTATTAGGGGTTCACCGCAGAGGCGCAGAGAGCGCAGAGATTTTTATTGTTACAAATTACGAATTACGGACATAACCGCCAAGGCGCCAAGTATTTTGTTGTTGTTTTAGGGAATCCGTCAGTAAGCAGTGGGTGCAAAGAAGGCAAAGGTTTTGGGATTAGGGATTAGTAGCTGACGGCTGATAGCTGACAGCTGATAGCTCTTTCGTACCTTTACCTTTTCCTAGCCACATCAGAATGTGGATAACTTCGAGGCAAGGGGCTGTGGATTACCATGCCCGCCGAACGAATACATGTCTATACTCACCTGGAGTCACCTCCCCGAGCGACAGCGAAGCCCAGGCTTTCAGGCGGCAAGTAGGGTGGTTACGTAGCAAAAGATGTTCACCGGAGTTGTTATGCGTTCACCCCAGGCGGGGGAAGAGAGCCTGAATTCGCGCAGCGAAGAACCTGCCTTGCCTTCGATCCAGATTGGGGCAGCGCAAGAGATGGTCTCGGCCCGACAGCGTGGCCGGCGATCTCGCCGACCTGACTCTTACGCTGGTGAAATAGTGGATGAGCCTGTAACTCCGGCACCGGAAGTCGAATACGATCGTTTCAGGGCATCAAGCCTCACACCGATTGGTGAGACACCTGAACGGCGGGGCAAGCGGCTCAGAGATGGGGGGCCGCGTCAGGAGACATTCAGGCAGAAGCCTTTGCGCTTTATGGATAGGGCGCTGCTGGTGGTCGAAGTAATGGGTGCATTGGTCGTAGCGTGGCTGGCATTTCAATACGTTTATACCGCCTACATAGATACAGGGCCGAGAAGAGTGTCGCCGCCGAGGTCAGGAGTGATTGGAGGCCAGCTAGGGAGAGGAGTATCTCAAGGCACGATAACCACCGTGCCCACTCGTTTTGTAGAGGTTGCGCCGCCCCTCTCTGGGGGACCGAACGGCGGGACAGGAAGCAGTGAGACCGCTACTGCTACGCTTACACCTACGGCCACTGTTCCTGTGGAGATGCGACTGCCAAGCCGCCTTCGCATCCCGGTGATGTCGCTCGACAGCCCGGTGCATGAGGTTAGCATAAATATGGGCACATGGGAAGTCTCGCCGATGGATGTGGGCCACCACTTTGGTACAGGCATGCCGGGCGAACAAGGCAATGTGGTGCTGGCAGGCCACAGGGATATAAACTCGGCGCTCTTTCGAGAGCTTGACCGCCTCGCTCCGGGAGATGAGATTTTTGTGAGTAACAGCCTGGGTGAATACCGCTACATCGTAAGCGAAAGCCTGGTGGTAAGCCCGGAGCATATAGAGGTGATGGACCCGACTGACGATAGCCGCGTGACGCTCATTACATGCACGCCTATCGGCCTGGCGACGCAAAGGCTTGTCGTCACGGCGGTCCTGGACCATGTAGCAGTTCGATAGACGCATGAGAACTCAAAGGCAAAGAAGACAACCTGGAGGGTAGAAAATATGAACGACCGTAATTACACAGTTCACCGCAAGACTATCTGGAACGTAGTACTCCTGCTGGTGGCCGCATTGATGCTCGGCTTCGGCCTGGCGTTTGTGTCGCCCGCCGCGGGTGCCACGTTGCAGGCTGAAGGTGACATCACCGGCACTGTCACAATCAACGGCCAGGGCACAGCCGGTATAAACGTCGAGTTGCGCCAACGTTCAAACGCAGGGGCGGACAGTCCGCTCGCCTCCAGTGTCAGCGACTCTAACGGGGTGTACCACTTCGCAAACCAGCCGAGCGCGTCGAACGACGCCTTTTACTATATCCGGTTTGCAGGCGCGAAAGGCACCCTGGCTGCGTGGTACACTTTCCCTATCATCTATGTGAACGGCAGCGAATTTACGGTCCCGGCGGTCGAGATGGGCGACATCGAGTTAGCAGGGCCAGCGGCAGGCACATCAATAGCACTTCCTGGAACTTTATTGTGGAAAGCGCGACGTTCAGGCGAGACCTACCGTGTTTTCGTATATGCAAAGGGTAAAATCGACAAAGTTGTATTGGATAGTGGCAACCTCGGAGCCAGCACGAGCTTCACGATACCTTCCGGTGGACTGGCCGAGAGCGAGTACGAAGCTGTAGTCCAGGTACGCGATGCCGTGGTCGGATACGGCCAAAGCCAGGCCCGTTACCAGTTCAACATTGGCAAGCCTGGCGTTCCCGCAGCCAATACAGACCCTGTTCTGGGCCCCGCTCCAGGCAGCATCGCTAACGGCGGCGAGAACGCGGCGAGTGAGAACTCAGGCGAGGACAGCGGTCAGGTTGGCGCCGAGGAGGAAACAGGCACATCCGAGAGCCAGGCTTCCTCTCAGCCTAATATAGATGTGAAGCTATCCGCCAACAAAGCTTCGGTCGGCCAGGGTGAGAGCATCACTTATCTTATCGAGGTAAAGAACGATAGCGACACGCCTGCAGCGGGTGTCGTTGTAACCGACCGCCTACCTGATGGGGTAACAGTCGATAACGCCGGGGCTAAAAGCTCGACCGGCTCTGTAGACGTGTCGGGTAATAGCGTGATAGCCCAGGTTGGCAACCTCGCGCCGAATGAGAAGGTCATCATCGAGATACCCGTCACGGTGAGCCAGGATGCGGGTGGCAGCCTCAGCAATCAGGCAAGTGTAAATTACACCGGGGGGACTGACGCTGTGCAATCGAATGCGTATATCGCCGAAGTAGCGGGTCCGACGACCGGCTCTCCCGCGGAGCCACCTGCTCAGCCGCCTTCTTCTCAGCCGGCGCAGCCTCCTGCTATCCAACCTGAAGCGCCTGCGTCTAACCCGCCTGTGGCCCAGCCCAAGCAGCCCGAAGCCAGCCAACCGGAGAAGCAGGTCGCGGCTCCATCACAGAGCCAGCCCGCCGCGCCTGCTAAAGCACCCGCCAAAGCGCCCGACAAACAATCTGCTCCTATACCTCAGACGGGCGGCGCGTTCCCGGTGGTGTTAGCGGTGCTCCTTGTTACCGTTACCCTGCTGGCACGCTACTTGCGCGGCACGAGGTTCCGCAGAGTATAGGTTCAGCCATTCCTTTACAATTTGTGATATATTGCGAAAGCCAGATCGAGTGTCGTTCTGGCTTTCAGCATGACTACCGAGGTGTATATGGACCAGAATCTTACCGGCCTGATACGCGACATCCCCGACTTTCCGGTGCCTGGGATACTCTTTAGAGATATAACAACCCTCCTGAAAGAGGGTCCTGCTTTCAAGAGCGCGATCAGCCAGCTGTCGGCCAGGCTGAGGGAGCTAAAACCCGACAAAGTGGTGGCGATAGAGAGTCGCGGCTTCATTTTCGGCGCGCCGATAGCCTATGAGCTGGGGGTCGGGTTCGTGCCGGTGCGAAAGCTGGGCAAACTCCCTGCCGAGACAATCAGCGCCGAATATGACCTTGAATACGGCACAAACACCGTAGAGATGCACAGCGACGCCATCCAGCCCGGTGAGCGTGTAGTGGTTGTAGATGACCTGCTGGCGACAGGCGGCACTACCCGCGCAACGATAGACCTGATAGAGCAGCTAGAAGGCCAGATCGTTGGTCTCGCTTTCCTTATAGAGCTATCTGAGTTGGGTGCGCGCGACTACCTAGATGGTTACAACATAGTTACCCTGATAAGGTATTAGCACCCGCATTCGGCTGAGGGATGCGTGCAACGTCAAGTGTGACAAACACTGACCACTAGTAGCGCTCCCAAATAGGCGAAAGCCAAGACTTTGCACCTGCTCCGCGCTCAGGGAGACGCAGGCGTACTTTCACCCGTACGCGGCAGACCAGGCAGCACCGGTGCGGCAAGTGCAGGCTGTACCATCTCTTCAGTCGCGGTGCTGCTCACCAGCAGAGTAGCCGTGCCATTGCTCGTTATGGCGACTATGCCGCGCTTGTTGTTCGTGGCGCCTGCTGTAGAGGAGAGTATGAAATTGTTGCCTGGTGTCCACCTGATGGTGCTGTTCCTCACGCCTGTGAAGTTCGTTACCTTTCGTGGTGTGAGCTGATCTGACGTAACGCTGGAGGCCAGTATGTTGGTACTTATCGCTTCCGGCATACTCCATACAACGGTGCCATCTGTCGGCACAGGGGCATCAGCACGTAGGAAGGCGATCTCAGCCCCGTCAGAGGACCAGGCAGGAGAGACGTCCCAAACATCAACTTGATCACTGTCGCTCACAGCTTGAAGCTTGTTATCTTTCAAGTCTAATAGCCATAAGCCCATACGATTGTAATCATCGTACTTGGTGCCATCTATTATGATTGATCTGGGTGAGAGGTAGCCTATATAACTGCCGCTCGGTGACCAACTAGGGTATACGAGCGATCTCGTCTTATCCCAGTTGACGAGTTGTCGCGGGTTGGTGCCGTCCGTGTTGAACCTCCAAAATCCACCCTCAATAGTCTCTCCCATATCTGATACGTTGGCGAAAAATTCGCTTCTATCTGGTGAGAGAGTTGCTTCGAATGTCCATGTATCGCTAGGTGGGAATCCAACCCTTGAATAGGCTGTTCCGTTTTTATTCGCCCTCACTATTGCCCATTCATTGACCTGTTGGACCGCAAAAGAGTCATTGTCCAGCCAACCCAAAATCCTCTGGGCAGGCCTGTAGAACTTGTACTCGTAAATAGTGGAGTTAGGGTAATCCGGCACGGGTTGTGTGGCCCCGGTACTCAGGTTTACTACCCACAACCAATTCGGCCAACTGCCCTCGCTATCAACGAATTCTTCTGTAAGTATCGCAAGACTCTCCCCATCAGGAGAAAAGGCCATGTCCCTCAGCCGGAGGCGATCACTCCACTTCACGAGCGCCTTCGCATTAGATAGATTCGGTGCAGGACTGTCGCTGTACGTACCTATCCAGATGGTAAGGCCTTCTTCCGACTCGGCACCCCACGCGATGTTAGCGCTTGCTTGCATCACTTTCTCCCCAGGCGCTGCGGTCGCCGCGCCGGTTGGTGTTATACCCACACTGGAGGTTGGAAAGGTAGTTGCAGAGGCGGTAGCGTTGGGAGTCAACGCTATTGTTGCAGGGGGCCGTGGCAGAGGGGGAGCTGTTGGGGGGGTAGTGAGAGGTGGTGGCGTTATTATAGACGGATCGTATGTTCCAACTGGAGAGGGTATCTGCTCGGCAACGACGGGAACGATCGCTTGATTGGAACTAGCTTCCGGTGCAGGGGCGAATTTAACGAGCGCAAATAGCGCCAGAAGAACCAATACCAGACCGAGCGGAACGAAGACTGGTTTGCGGGTTATGCTGCTCATGGAAAGTGCCCTCCTGATTCTTTCCCCCTTCGGATCTACACAATCGTGTTCAATAAAGTTTGTAGTTGCCGTATCGACCTCACTCGCGTGAGTTGTGCATTGAGGTGGTTACTCAAAGAAGCCTACCGCAAGGACAGTTTAATGTGGGGACATTTTGCGGATGATACCTCTCTATGGCAATACGGGCCATAGCCAGTACTACTCTGATTTCCGCCAGGGTATGGGCGCTGCTAGCCACAACCTCGCCCGTTTGTAGGTTCAGATAGCCGGCGACATGGCTCAACCTTAGCAGAAGAACTACCCCTTGTCAATAGCGTAGGGCTTACGCAATTTACGCTTGAATAGTGTCCAATCTTGTGCCTAAATCATGCTTGGCTGCGTAAGTCC